>JADYZI010000047.1 GCA_020853255.1 Acidobacteriota bacterium | reverse complement strand
TCGTCATCGTGATCCCGCCCGCCGGTGCCGGAGCACCTAGAATTCCGGTTCCGTTGACGCCAGTTTGCAGGTCTTTACCGACGGTCGGACTGCCAACACTGATGTTCGGTGCCGTCACCGTCGCCGTCCCCTGCTGGAAGTTGCTTGGCACCGTCCAGCCCGGCGGGTGGACCATCGTGATCGTGCTTGTTCCAGCCGCGATCGGGTCGAATGCCGTTGTCTTAAAATACTCGTTCGCCACAAAGTTCACCGGACTGACTGTGATGGTTCCCACCGCCGGATCGCTGCTCACAACCCCCACTGAAGCAGTCACGCCCGGCCGCAGCGGCTGTGTAGTAACGTAGTTATTGCTTGCATCCAGCCTCGATGCATGGACAGTGACTGTTGTATTTGCCGAGAATGTCGTTGTACTGAACGACCCGCTGATTATGAAGCCCGACTTCGCAAACGTGATGGTCCCGGTATCGCTGTTATACCCCGGTGCCGATGCCGTATACTGCACCGTTCCCGTGTCCGTTAGTGCCTGGACGTAGAACGTGCCGAAATTGCTCGATCCCGCCGTTATTGTCCGGCTCAGCGAGGAAACGCCCGCCGATGTCGCCGTGTCGCCGAGCAATGCCTTTGTCGGATCGGCAACAGTTATTGTCATTGTGATATTACCCGCCGGGGCCGCCGTTCCGAGTGATGCACTCGCACCCGACTGGAGGTCCTTTCCGACCGCTGGGTTGCTCAGGCTTATATCCGGTGCCGTCACTGTAGCGGCAACCGATTGCTGGTTGGTCGGGGCGGTCCAGCCTCCAGGCTGAGTTATGCTTAGTGTGCTAGTGCCGCCATTTGCCGGATCGAATTCGGTCGTTTTACTCGACTCGTTCGTCCCAAAAACGACAGGGCTTGTCGTTATGGTCCCGACATTCGTATCGCTGCTCGATACAACCACCGAAGCGCTTGCTCCCGGCCGCAGCGGTTGCTGGGTGGACGCAGTTCCGTTTGCCGCAATTTGGACGGAGTCAACTCTTAACACCGTATTCTGTGAGAACGAGGTTGTATTCAGTGTTGAGCTGCTGCCAACATTCGTGACTATCCTGAATCCTGAAGGGACAAGCGTCACAGTCGCGGTTTGCGACGTATAACCGGGCGCGGTCGCCCTGATCTGGGCCGTGCCCGTATCGGTCAGGCCGTGGACATAAAAACCGCCGAAGTTGGTCGAGCCTGCATTTACCTGAAGCGTGATCGAGTCCTGTCCCGCCGTAGTAGTGTCCGGGGCAAGTTTGATCTTGCCGATGTCCGCGGCGAGGACGCTGATCGTTACCTGCGTATTTCCGGGAGGCGCGGCGGCCGTCAGCGAACCGTTTGCACTTGACTGAAGGTCCTTGCCGACGGTCGCGTTGCCGAGATTCATATTCGGCGCGCTGACCGTCGCCGTGATCGATGTTTTTGTGGCCGGGATGCTGAAACCGGCCGGCTGAGTGACCGAAAGCGTCGCAACGCCGCCGCCGATCGGGTCAAAATTGATATCTTTGGTCAGATCTCCCGGGCCGAACGCCGCCTGAGTTGGTACAAAGGCCCCGATCGATCCGTCTGAAACGCCAAGCGGCACATTTGCCGGATCAGCTCCCGGCCTGAGCGGCTGGTCCGTTTCGGCAATTGCAAGAGTTCCCGGATCAAGGCGTGCCGCACCGACCGTAACAACCGTATCCGGCTCCAGTGCGGTTGTCGAAAAATTGTTTGTGACCCAATAAAATCCTGAGGGTGTCAGTGTCACGATCGTCGTTCCCGATAAATAACCCGGCGCCGATGCGATCAGATTTACCGAACCGCTATCAGTAAGCGCATGGACATAGAATACCGGGACAAGGCTCGATCCGGCCGCTACTTGAATATTGATGCTGGAAGTGCCTGCGTCACCCGGCGCGGCCGAAAGAAGTACCTTTGTCGCATCAGAGCTGGCGATAGTGACCGGCAAATTCCCGGCCGGTGCAGGTGCCTCAAGCGCACCCGATGTTGACTCGCGAAGATTCTTGCCAATCGACACCGGAAGCAGATTTATCGCCGGCGGTGTCGGTGTCGGCGTTGGCGTCGGTATCGGAGTTGGCGTCGGAGTTGGCGTCGGAGTTGGCGTAGGCGTAGGCGTCGGCGTCGGCGTAGGCTCCGGCGTAGGCGTTGGCGTTGGCGTTGGTTCCGGAGTTGGAGTTGGTGTCGGAGTTGGCGTTGGCTCTACGCAAGACTGATTTATATTCCCCGGCGTAAGAGCAAATCCAGCATACGCGTTTGTCGGCGGCGCAAATTCCAGCAGATCGACGCTTCCAAATGAGTTTATCTCTTCCAGGGCGCCATAGAACCATGCCGTAACACTCATCGGCACAGAATTTCCCGGGCATCTCGATGCGGCGTCCGGCAATTCGTTACCGCCGCCTTCGTTTTGGGCAGCGTCATAAATCACCGGAGCATAGGCCGCTTCGACCTCCGCATCAACGGCAACGGCAAAACCATCGACCGCAAGCACACCTCTTGTCGGATCGATCGACTTGTCGTCATCCGAATCAAGGTCGTCGCCATCAATTATCGGCAGCCCGGAATTTACGATCAAATACGTCTCAGTCCCGTCACCCGCAACGGAATTGGCTCCGTTAACAAAAACTAGTGCCGTAGCTTCGGGATATGTCCGTGATGAACAGAACCCAAGCGTTGGATCGGACACAATTGTGATGGTCCCGTTTTCCCCAACTACCGTTCCGCCCAGCGGAGCACTTAGGTTCACGGTTCCAAATTCACCCGCTTCACCATCAATAGATAGAAAATAGGTGCCCGCCGGCACAAAGTAACCAGGTGTTCCGCGAAGTTCAACGTAACTGCATGCCGATCCGACACTGCTCGGCGGATCGAACTCGACCTCGTTTACCAACAGTTGGACCGGTACGGGCGTAGGGTCTGGCGTAGGCGTAGGAGTAGGTGTGGGTGTGGGTGTGGGTGTTGGTGTAGGTGATGGAGTTGGCGAACCGGCGCATATTGGCGACCAAAGGCTCGCCGTAGCGGTGCGACTCCACCCGTTCGGTGACACGATCACCCACGAAAGCTGGGCTCCCGTAAAAGGAACCTGAAACGTGTCATAGACACGCCCGGGAGCGAACACCGTCGGCTGTCCCTGATTTTGAGTCGAAGAGCGGAAATAGTTACTCCAGCCAATCGGGATCGTGATCGGCGACGCCGTGTTGTTTTGATAACCGAAATGAGCAACATAGCTGTTCGGTCCAGTTATGTATATACACTCGGCAATCGGGACAACCTCTTCGAGCATCGACGCGGATGGGGTCGTCGATAACCTGTCGACCGCCAAAACTGGCGCGGCCGTGTTCGCAAGGACAACCGCATATAGTGCAATTGCGGAAGCAACTTGTTTGGCAAACGCAATTTTGATCAACCTGACGAAGGCTGAAAAGAAGGAAGGGACGACAAATAGCAAGCACAAAACTTGAGTGGGCATCAAATTCTCTCCAACTGGGAACTTGGGTACTGCTTTGCGAATAACGTATAGCGCGGTCTCAATTCAAAGTCAACTGTTTTTGTGCGAAATCAGATAGGTCGCTATCTTCGTTCTTCTGTGCGGAGCTGGAGGCAATTGGCGGCTTGACCTTAACACTTGTTTTCGATACTCTGTGAGTTCGCTTTCTCGCGAATTAGGCTATCAGTGTGAGTTCAGTATGAGTACTTATTTTCCAAGCGGAAAGGGTTTGGCCGATGGTCGGAAGTGGCTGATCGTCGATGCTAAAGACAAGACGGTGGGCCGGCTGGCGACGGAAGTCGCCCGGATGTTATCGGGCAAGAACAACCCGGCGTGGACGCCGTTCATGGATATGGGCGATCACGTGATCGTCATAAATGCCCGCCACGCAAAATTTACGGGCACAAAGGACGACCAGAAGATCTATTATCGCCACACCCTTTATCCGGGCGGCCTGCGCGAGACGACCGTGAAGGAAATGTTCGATAAAAAGCCAGAAAAGGTGATCGAACTGGCGGTCAAAGGTATGCTTCCGAAATCAAAGCTCGGCAAGGCAATGGCAAAGAAATTAAAGGTTTACGCCGACGGCGACCATAGACATTCGGCACAAAAGCCGGAAATAGTTAGTTTGTAATTTGGGATTGCCGATATGCGGTCTCGCAGGGTTCCGCAATCGAAAATCTAAAATCGAAAATCGAATATGGCAGACATTCAGTATTACGGCACCGGCCGCAGAAAGACATCGACGGCACGCGTTTACCTTCGCCCGGGAACGGGTACGATCACGGTCAACAAGCGCGATTTCAACGCCTACTTCCCCAACGAAGCATTGCAGATGATCATTCGCCAACCGCTTCGGCTTACCGAAACGGCCGGTAAATTCGATATTCTTGTAAACGTCGATGGTGGCGGAACAGCCGGTCAGGCCGGCGCGGTCAGACATGGCATCACCCGCGCTTTGATGGAATACAATGCGGACCTTCGCCCGGCATTGAAAAAGGCAGGACTGGTCACGCGCGATCCTCGACAAAAGGAACGCAAGAAGTACGGCCAAAAGGGTGCCCGTGCGAGATTCCAGTTCTCGAAACGATAGTTTCTGTCCGTCAAACTTTAGTTTGACGAACGTTTGCATAGCGACCAAGATCCAACAAACTGAAGTTTGTTGGATCATTAATCCATCACCGGAACTCCTTGGTTTATAGATAAGTCTCCGGTGAGTACAAAAACCAGATAGATAAGGAGAAATAAGTTTTGGCTACAGTTACGATGAAAGAACTCCTCGAAGCCGGAGTTCATTTTGGTCACCAGGTTCGCCGATGGAACCCGAAGATGAAAGAGTATATCTTCGGCGAGCGTAACGGCATTTATATTATTGACCTCCAGAAAACGCAGAAACTCTTCCGCGACGCCCTGAACTACGTCACCGAAAGCCTGACCGAGCGGCCTAACCAGAAGGTCCTATTCGTCGGGACCAAGCGCCAGGCACAAGATGCCATTAAGGAAGAAGCAGAACGCTGCGGGCAATATTACATCAATAACCGATGGCTTGGCGGCCTGCTAACCAACTGGGAGACCGTTAAGAAGTCGATCAAGAAGCTGAAAGATATCGAGGCTATGCGTGAAGATGGCCGCTTCGAAAAATTGACCAAGAAAGAGCGGTTGAAACTTGACAGAGAACACGAAGGCTTGATGCGTAACCTGTCTGGGATCAAGGAAATGGGCGGCCATCCGGACATGCTCTTTGTAATCGATGTGCGCAAGGAAGACATAGCCGTGAAGGAAGCAAATCGGCTCGGAATCCCGATCGTCGCCGTTGTTGATACAAACTGTTCGCCCGAAGGTATCACACAGGTCATTCCGGGGAACGATGACGCTCTGCGTGCGATCAGACTTTTTGCGTCGCGGATCGCGGATGCCATCATTGAAGGCAAACTGGTAGGAACTGAGGGTCGTTCCGCGGTCGAGGGGCCGACAGGCGAGGACGCGGAACCCGACGACAGCCTCGCTCCGCCCGCCGATCCCGATGTGCAGGTCGCTGACAAATCATTTGCAACCGCAGAAGGAACACATCCCGAACCGGAAGCTATGGCCGAATCGGACAAGGAGATCGTCCCGGAAAAGCCACTCGCGGCTGATACGCCCGAAGAGGTGGCGGCACAGAAAACAGAAGACGTTACGGAAGCAACAGCAAGCTAAAGATCTTTTCAATTTGAAAGCGTAGCCGTTTCCGTTATTGAACGAATTGGCTACGCTTTTTCTTAAATGTACGACAAACTTTAGTTTGTTGATCAGGATGACTAAAGGACAAACTGAAGTTTGTCCTACATGTTTGGAGCAATATAATGGCAGATATAACAGCAGGATCAGTTAAATCACTCCGCGAAAAGACGGGAGCAGGAATGATCGATTGCAAGAATGCACTTGTCGAAGCAAATGGTGACGAGAACGCGGCAGTCGAGATACTTAGGAAAAAAGGAATGGCCACCGCCGGCAAAAAGGCCGGCCGTGTCACGGCTGAGGGCGTTGTCGGCTCATACATTCACATGGGCGGCAAGGTCGGTGTGCTGGTTGAGATAAACTGCGAAAGTGACTTCGTCGCCCGCGGCGAAGAGTTTCAGCAACTTGTCAAGGATGTCGCAATGCACGTTGCGGCCGCGGACCCGCGTTTCGCATCTCGCGAAGAGGTTCCGGCTGCTGAATTGGACAAGGAACGCGAGATACTTCTGGAGCAGCTGAAAAATGATCCGAAGAACGCCGGTAAAC
>JADYZI010000046.1 GCA_020853255.1 Acidobacteriota bacterium | reverse complement strand
GCTTGATAATGTTCGCCTCGGGCCTTTTCGCCAATTCACCCAAGGCCGCAAGGGCATCGACGGTCTTCTGCTCATCACTCAGATACTCTGGAAAATTTGCAAGGATGCGGCCCGAGAGCGAGATATCCGGAACTTCGATCTCAATATCTGCCGCTTTTGTAAATGCCTTTATGACCGGTAAAAATGAATGCGTTGCCAACATCGGCGCCTCGTCCGTCAATGTATAAAAGATCTTTGATTTTTCTGCCATTTTTTCTGTCTTGAGCCAATATTTTTGGTCTCAGATCCGATCGGGTTCCCCCGAAAGGCGGGACCGCACCTAACATCTCTATTTTAGGTCGCAACCCGATAAAGGTAAATTTCACCCCAACGAAAGTGCTGCATAGGTTGGCAAAAAATTGTGATAGTCTAGCAAAAAGAACATCAATTTAGGGCTGAGGTTCGACCAGCCTGGAGGAATAAAGATGAAGAGACATTCTTTGCTGTATTTTCTATTGCTCGTCTGCATACTAGTCCCCTCGGCACAAGCTCAGAAGCTGAATGTTCTCTATACGAATGACCTGCACTCACATCTTGAACCGCTGATCGTTCCGTGGGTAAGCGCGACGCGAAAGGTCGGCGGCTTTGCGAATATCGCAACGCTCGTCAAGCAGGAAAAAAAGGCGAACCCAAATACTGTCTATTTCGATGCAGGTGATTTTTTCGCAGGGCCATACTTGAGCTTACTTACAAAGGGCGAGGCCATCATCGATGCTGCGAACTATCTCGGCCTTGATGCCGCTTGCGTCGGCAATCACGAGTACGATTACGGTTGGGAGAATGCGTACAAGCAGTTTGAGCGTGCAAAGTTCCCGCTTCTGAACGGCAACATCTTCGTCAAAGGCACCGACAAACTTCATTGGCCAAAGCCATACATCATAAAGGAAGTAAACGGCATTCGGCTTGGGATAATCGGCCTGCACGAGAAGTTCGCATTCGAAGACACGGTCGCACCGGTAATGATAAAAGGCGTCGAGGTGCGCGATGAGAAAGTTTACCTGCGAAAGTACATCAAAGAACTTCAGCCAAAGACGGATCTGATCGTCCTGCTGATCCATATCGGCATTCCCGGTACGCAATCGACCACCGGCGAGGCTGATGTGATACGCAATCACCAACACGATATCGATCTTGCGAAGGCCGTTCCCGGCGTTGACCTGATGATCACCGGTCATCCGCACAGCGGAACGCCGACGCCGATCGTTGCGAACGGCACGATCATCGTCTCGACAGATGCCTACACGATCGAACTCGGCAAACTCGAGATCACATACGACAAAAAACTCGACAAGATCGTTGATTACAAGAACCACTACGACTACCTGTATGACGACGAGGTGGAAGATGATCCGACGATGGTCGCCGTCATCAATAAGTGGAAGAACAAGCTCAAGGCGATCACAGACGAAAAAGTAACGACCGTAACGGCACCGATGATCCGGGCGTATGGCAAAAGTTCGGGAATGGGAAATATGGTCGCGGATTCGATGCTTGCGGCCTATCCGGACTACGATCTCGCAGTGACCAACAGCGGAGGCTTGCGCGAAGACATCGACCCGGGCGTTGTAACGGTCGGCAAACTGATCTCGGTCTTTCCATTCCCGAACACTATTGTTCAGCTTGAGATAAAAGGCGCTTATTTGCGTGAGGCGTTCGAGCACGGCGCGGGCTTGACGAATGGTATCCTACAGGTGTCCAAGGGCGTTGAAATGATGTACGTTCAAAATCGGCCGGTCGGCAAGCGGCTGTCCAAGCTCAACATCAAAGGCATCCCGCTTGATGATAACAAGACGTATAAAGTATTGACCTCAAACTACTTAGCGGATGGCGGCGACGGCTTTTTTGCTTTCGGCAAGGCCGACTCTTACAAGGCGACCGGCATCGACATACTCGATGCGATGGTCAAATACCTAAAGCAGTTCAAGACCTATGAACCTGTCCTCGAAGAACGCGTTGTCGGTGTATTAGAAGTTAAGGAAAGCGAGAAACGCATGAACGGACTCCTCTTTTAGGATCGTACGCGATAAATTTGCGGGAAGCAGACCTATCTTGCTGGATCTGAACGGAAGGTTGTCCGAACAATATGGACAATTGTCCTTCTCGGTTGTTATCATAAGACGTGATGACGATCGAAGAAAAATTGAACAAAGAGATCGCGATCATCTTCGCCGGGCGTGATTCAAAGAAGCGCGGGAAGGCTCCGACATATCACGAATTCCTTTCGGACAAGATGCTGATGATCTCCGTTATCCGGGCCGGAGTTCCGTATTCGCTATTTGCATTGATAAAAGGCGTAACGCCTTTTAGCGATAGCGACTGGGCGACTCTGCTTGATATTTCCAGCAAATCTTTACAGCGTCATAAGCAAACTGCAAAAAGCTTCAAGCCGATACATTCCGAAAAGATCATCGAGATGGCCGAGGTGACCGACTTCGGCAGAGAGGTCTTCGGCGATCCTGAGAAATTCAAGCTTTGGCTGAATACGCCGAGTTTCGCACTCGGGAACGTAAAGCCGGTCGAGCTCTTGCGAGATTCGTACGGCAAAGAATTGGTCATGGGTGAACTTAACAGGATCGCTCACGGAATTCTCGTCTGATGCAGCTTTTCAGGCTTACGCT
>JADYZI010000045.1 GCA_020853255.1 Acidobacteriota bacterium | reverse complement strand
GTTATTTGGAGGCGGCCCACCGACACCTCGATGCGTGTGAGAGTGCCGCAACGCGGATGCAAGAAGGATTCGAGTTTCTCCAGAACAATCGCGATGCAGCAACGGCGTTCAGATTGGCCAACCATGCGGTTCTACTCCAACAAGTCCGCGGAGGACGAGAACCTAGGAAGGCTTCGATCAATAGCGCGGAGCGCTTAGAGTTTTCCGAACCGTACGAGCCCGTGGACCTCAACCAGACCGCGTCGAGCCGTGGCAAATGGCGAGCCTTTCAAATCGCATTTCTATTGATGAATCTTCGGTCGTCTGCAATCGGGCACGACCCCCATCGTGAGACTGTCGAGTTAATTTGGTTTCCTACCGGCGGTGGCAAGACAGAGGCTTATCTCGGTCTTACGGCTTACAGCCTTTTTATGAGAAGGCTTCGAGATAGGACCGATAACGGTGTACATGTTCTGATGCGGTACACACTTCGCCTCCTCACTTCTCAACAATTCCAACGTGCCTGCGGTCTAATTTGTGCAATGGAGCACTTACGCCGAGGCCAATCCGGTCTGCTTGGAGACGAGCCGTTTTCAATCGGTTTGTGGCTTGGAGGAGATAGCACACCAAATAACCGTGCCACAGCCCTCAAGAAACTTAATGAGTTGAGAAAGGGTGGTCCGGATTCGGAGAATGTATTTGCTGTACTCAGGTGCCCTTGGTGCCGCGCAGAGATGGGACCAGTTGCCAGCGGTACAGGACGACGTAAAAGAGCCCACGTATTTGGCTACGAGCAAAGCGGGCCGACAGTGGTTTTTAAGTGCCCAGACAGTGCATGTGAGTTCCATTCACGGATTCCGCTTTATGTCATTGACGAGGATATGTACGAGGATCGTCCCTCTCTTGTTATTGGCGTTGTCGACAAATTCGCGTCCCTGGCATGGAACCCAAATATTCGAAGTCTTTTCGGAATTGGGTTGGATGGCAAACGGCTCTGCTCCCCACCCGGACTGATTATTCAGGACGAGCTCCATTTGATTTCGGGCCCACTGGGATCGATGGTTGGACTCTATGAAACCCTGATCGAGGAGCTTTGCACCGATAGACGCGACGATGAAGTGATTCGTCCAAAAATAGTTAGTTCAACCGCAACAATAAGACGGTATGAAGAGCAGGTTCGAAGCCTTTACGCTCGGGAAAAGGTCGCTCTGTTTCCGCCATCAGGAATCGACGCGAGTGATTCTTTCTTCGCAAGGTACAAGCGGAACGAAGATGGGACTCTTGCTCCGGGAAGAAAGTACGTAGGTATTAATGCTCCCGGACTCGGATCCTTGCAGAATACAGAAGTTCGAACTTACACTGCCCTCTTGCAGGCTCCTTTGTCGTGGACACCCGAAGAACAGGACCCGTGGTGGACCATGCTGGTCTTCTTTAGCAACCTGCGAATGCTTGGCAACACCTTGTCGCTTTTTCAATCAAACGTACCGACCTATATCAATGCATATGCTGGGCGGAGGAACGAGAATAGGCGCTTTGCAGACCGTATAGAGGAACTCACGGGTCGACTGAAAAACGATGAGGTCCCATTAGCACTCGCAAAACTTGAAATCGAACGAAAGGCTGAAAAGGACAATGCCGTTGACGTCTGTTTAGCGAGTAACATAATTGAAGTTGGCGTTGACGTAGATCGACTTTCACTCATCACAGTTGTCGGACAGCCAAAATCCACCTCTCAATATATTCAGGTTACCGGACGAGTCGGGAGAAAGTCCGATCGCCCAGGGCTTATTGTCTCAATATTCAGTGCTTCTAAGCCGCGTGACCGGTCGCACTTCGAGAAGTTTCGGACATATCACCAGAAGCTCTATGCCCAGGTTGAGCCGACAAGTGTCACACCGTTTTCACCACCCGCGATAGAACGAGCACTGCATGGAGTGTTGGTAGGTTTTGTTCGTCAGGCGGGGGATGCCGAAACCACCGGAAAGCCGTGGCCATTGCCAAACAGCTTGATTGGCCAGTTTCATGAATTAATAACCGGTCGGGCGGAGTTCGTTGACGCGAATGAAACCGACACGGTTGAAGACGTTTTGAAACGTCGAATACGACAATGGGAAACCTGGCAACATCCAAATTGGGATGTGGGTTATCGTGGTGATAGAAGCGGCGAAGGCCTAATGCGAAGCTCGGGAACGTGGATTCCGCCGGAGGACGAGCTCGTTACGTGGGCAACTCCGACTTCAATGCGTAACGTAGATGCCGAAAGCTCGATTCAAATTACGAAAAAGTACTTGCTTGAGGAAGTTGGAGACGAATGAATCTTAATCCCATTAGACGATCACAGTTAATTGCGCCAACGGGTCCAGGAGCACTCTATGTACTAAAGGGTGGTGTTTCTGTTATTGCTTGCGGTTTGGACTACTGGTACCAGCGCGAAACCAGCCAGCAAGGATTGAACTCTAAAGAGTTTGAGGTAAGGGAATACAGACTCGAGAAAATGCTGAAGGTGAAGACCTTCAAGCAACCACCTGATTTCCGCGAGGGCGACAATGTTCAGAACGCCGGTCTTATGATTCCGTTTCATCGGTTTCCCAGGTGGCACGTATGTTCGCGTTGCGGCCGAATGGAAGAGAAACGATTCATCGACAGGGGGCGTCAGAAGTGTCGTGATTGTCAAGAAAGTGGGGTCGTAGGATTCCAGCAACAGGTTATGTTTGTAGCGATGTGTGAGGACGGGCACATCCAGGACTTTCCTTGGCGCGAATGGGTTCACAAGTCTGCGTCGCCTGTATGCGCGGCCGGCATGAAATATGTATCAACTGGTGGCGCACGTCTAGAGGCCCAGCGGGTGCGATGCGGATGTGGGGCTGAAAGAAGCTTGTTTGGAATCATGTCTGCTGATGTTGATGGTACGACCGCATTGAGCAAGCAGTTAGATCCAGACGGCATCTATTTTTGTCGTGGTCACCGCCCCTGGCTCGGTGATATAAACGAGAAAGTGTGTGACCGCCACCTTCGCGGAGCTCTGCGAAGCGCGTCAAACGTATGGTTTGGACTTACGTACAGCTCAATATTTCTTCCGCAAAGTGAGGACACTACGATCGCTGAATTACTTCAGGTCCTCAACACTCCCGATATCGCAACAACGATCAACACACTCGCAA
Organism: Acidobacteriota bacterium; assembly: GCA_020853255.1. The sequence continues at coordinate 789 of JADYZI010000045.1, read as the reverse complement.
GTGCCGGGGTTGATCCAGATACTATCGGAAGATCGCTTAGTGGCCGCTCGACGATAGCGGCGTTTCCGGCAGCACAGGTGGCAACCGCGTTGGGAATATTGCTAGGCACGAACGTCGGCGAGGAAGCGGGATCCTCGGATGAAGGAAGTGACAGTCCAGCATTCCGTGCGACCGAATTCAACGCACTCAGCAAGAACTCAAAAGCGGAACCGCTTTTAATCGAATCACGGCCGATGTCTGAATATGACGGCGATGTCACCAAGTACTTTACGCGGATAGCGCTCGTGAATCAGTTGCGTGAGACTCGGGTATTTGCTGGATTTTCCCGAGTGGTAGCCGGAGGATCTATACCTCACGAACGTGTCAAAGAACTGCTTTGGAAAAGTCCTCCAGACTTTGACGACTCATGGCTACCGGCCAGCGTTGTCAATGGCGAAGGGATATTCCTTCAGTTAGATGAATCACGATTGAGCGAGTGGGAGAACAAGACAAAAGTGCTTGTTGCCCCAAAACTAAAGGTATTGATTGACAATTTTGAACAAGTAAGAAAGAAAACCGGTTGGAAACGAAAGGAAATAACTCCTCGGTTTTTGCTACTTCATACATTGTCCCATCTTCTTATCAACCGCCTAACGTTTGAATGCGGATATGCGTCTGCCGCTCTGAGAGAAAGGCTATATGTGTCCGATTCGGTAACGAGTCCAATGGCGGGCATTTTGGTATACACCGCTGCGGGAGACTCTGAAGGCACGATGGGAGGACTAGTTCGTATGGGCAAACCGGGATATT
>JADYZI010000044.1 GCA_020853255.1 Acidobacteriota bacterium | reverse complement strand
GTTATTTGGAGGCGGCCCACCGACACCTCGATGCGTGTGAGAGTGCCGCAACGCGGATGCAAGAAGGATTCGAGTTTCTCCAGAACAATCGCGATGCAGCAACGGCGTTCAGATTGGCCAACCATGCCGTTCTACTCCAACAAGTCCGAGGAGGACGAGTACCTAGGAAGGCTTCGATCAATAGCGCGGAGCGCTTAGAGTTTTCCGAACCGTACGAGTCGGTAGACCTCAACCAACCAGCGTCGAGCCGTGGCAAGTGGCGAGCCTTTCAAATCGCCTTTCTATTGATGAATCTTCGGTCGTCTGCAATCGGACATGACCCCCATCGTGAGACTGTCGAGTTAATTTGGTTTCCTACCGGCGGTGGCAAGACGGAGGCTTATCTCGGTCTTACGGCTTACAGCCTTTTTATGAGGAGGCTTCGAGATAAGACCGATAACGGTGTACACGTTCTGATGCGGTACACACTTCGCCTTCTCACTTCTCAACAATTCCAACGTGCCTGCGGTCTAATTTGTGCAATGGAGCACTTACGCCGAGGCCAATCCGGTCTGCTTGGAGACGAGCCGTTTTCGATCGGTTTGTGGCTTGGAGGAGATAGCACACCAAATAACCGTGCCACCGCCCTCAAAAAGCTTAGTGAGCTGAGAAAGGGTGGTCCGGATTCGGAGAATGTATTTGCCGTACTCAAGTGCCCTTGGTGCCGGGCTGAGATGGGACCAATTGTCAGCGGTACAGGACGACGCAAAAGAACCCACGTTTTTGGCTACGAGCAAAGCGGGCCGACAGTGGTTTTTAAGTGTCCAGACAGTGCATGTGAGTTCCATTCACGGATTCCGCTTTATGTTATTGACGAGGATATGTACGAGGATCGTCCCTCTCTTGTTATTGGCGTTGTCGATAAATTCGCGTCCCTTGCATGGAACCCAAATATTCGAAGTCTTTTCGGAATTGGGTTGGATGGCAAACGGCTCTGCTCCCCACCCGGACTGATTATTCAGGACGAACTCCATTTGATTTCGGGCCCGCTGGGATCGATGGTTGGACTCTATGAAACCCTGATCGACGAGCTTTGCACCGATAGACGCGACGATGACGTGATTCGTCCCAAAATAGTTAGTTCAACCGCAACGATAAGACGGTATGAAGAGCAGGTTCGAAGCCTTTACGCTCGGGAAAAGGTCGCTTTGTTTCCGCCATCAGGAATCGATGCGAGTGATTCTTTCTTCGCAAAGTACAAGCGGAACGAAGATGGGACTCTTGCTCCGGGAAGAAAGTACGTTGGTATTAATGCTCCCGGACTAGGATCCTTGCAGAACACAGAAGTTCGAACTTACACGGCCCTCTTGCAGGCTCCTCTGGAGTGGACACCCGAAGAACAGGACCCGTGGTGGACCATGTTGATCTTCTTTAGCAACCTACGAATGCTTGGCAATACCTTGTCGCTGTTTCAATCAAACGTACCGACCTATATCAATGCCTATGCCGGTCGGAGAAACGAGAACAGGCGCTTTGCAGACCGTATAGAGGAACTCACGGGGCGACTGAAAAACAATGAGGTCCCATTAGCACTCGCAAAACTTGAAATCGAACGAAAGGCCGAAAAGGACAATGCCGTTGACGTCTGTTTAGCGAGCAACATAATTGAAGTCGGCGTTGACGTTGATCGACTTTCACTCATTACAGTTGTCGGACAGCCAAAATCCACATCTCAGTATATTCAGGTTACAGGACGAGTCGGGAGAAAGTCCGATCGGCCAGGTCTTATTGTCTCAATATTCAGTGCTTCTAAGCCCCGCGACCGGTCGCACTTCGAGAAGTTTCGAACATATCACCAGAAGCTCTATGCCCAGGTTGAACCAACAAGTGTCACACCGTTTTCACCACCCGCGATAGAACGGGCACTGCATGGAGTCCTGGTAGGTTTCGTTCGTCAAGCCGGAGATTCGGAAGCCACGGGAAAACCGTGGCCATTGCCAAACGACTTGATTAGCCAGTTTCGTGAATTAATAACTGGCCGGGCGGAATTCGTTGACGCGAAGGAAACCGACACGGTTGAAGACGTTTTGAAACGTCGAATACGACAATGGGAAACCTGGCAACACCCAAATTGGGATGTGGGTTATCGTGGTGATAGAAGCGGCGAAGCCCTGATGCGAAGCGCGGGAACGTGGATCCCACCGGAAGACGAGCTCGTTACCTGGGCAACTCCGACTTCAATGCGTAACGTTGATGCCGAGAGCTCGATTCAGATTACGAAGAAATACCTGCTTGAGGAAGTTGGAGACGAATGAATCTTAATCCCATTAGACGATCACAGTTAATTGCGCCAACGGGCCCAGGAGCACTCTATGTACTAAAGGGTGGTGTATCTGTTATTGCTTGCGGTTTGGACTACTGGTATCAGCGTGAAACCAGCCAGCACGGATTGAACTCTAAAGAGTTTGAGCTAAGGGAATACAGACTAGAGAAAATGCTGAAGGTGAGGGCCTTTAAGCAACCACCTGATTTCCGTGAGGGCGACAATGTTCAGAACGCCGGTCTTACGATTCCGTTTCATCGGTTTCCCAAGTGGCACGTGTGTTCACGTTGCGGCCGAATGAAAGAGAAACGATTCATCGACAGGGGGCGTCAGAAGTGTCGTTATTGTCAAGAAAGTGGGGTCGTAGGATTCCAGCAACAGGTTATGTTTGTAGCGATGTGTGAGGACGGGCACATCCAGGACTTTCCTTGGCGCGAATGGGTTCACAAGTCTGCGTCGCCTGTATGCTCAGCCGGCATGAAATATGTGTCAACTGGTGGCGCACGTCTAGAAGCACAGCGGGTGCGATGTGAATGCGGAGCCGAAAGGAGCTTGTTTGGAATCATGTCTGCTGATGTTGATGGTACGACCGCCTTGAGTAAGCAGTTAGATCCGGACGGTGTCTATTTTTGTCGCGGCCACCGCCCCTGGCTTGGCGATGTTAAGGACAAGGTTTGTAACCGCCATCTTCGCGGAGCCCTGCGAAGTGCGTCAAACATATGGTTTGGACTTACGCACAGCTCAATCTTTCTCCCCCAAAGTGAGGACACTACGATCGCTGAATTGCTTCAGGTCCTCCACACTCCCGACGTCGCAACAACGATCAACACACTCGCAAGTGCCGGGGTTGATCGAGATACTATCGGAAAATCGCTTAGAGGCCGCTCGGCAATAAAGGCGTTCGCGGAGTCACAGGTAGAAACCGCATTGGGAATAATGCTTGGGGCTGAAGTCGGTGAGGAAGCGGGATCTGCGGATGAAGGAAGCGACAGCCCAGTATTCCGTGCGACCGAATATAAGGCACTCAGCAAGAACTCAAAAGCGGAACCGCTTTTGATCGAATCGCGGCCAATGTCCGAATATGACGACGATGTCGCTAAGTACTTTACGCGGATCGGTCTTGTAAATCAGTTACGTGAGACCCGAGTATTTGCTGGCTTTTCCCGAGTGGTAGCCGGCGGATCTATACCCCACGAACGTGTTAAGGAATTGCTTTGGAAGGATCCTCCGGACTTTGAAGAGTCGTGGCTACCAGCCAGCGTTGTCAATGGCGAAGGGATATTCCTTCAGTTAGATGAATCACGATTGAGCGAGTGGGAGAACAAGACGAAAGAACTTACTGCCCCAAAGCTGAAGGTATTGATCGATAATTTCGAGCGGGTAAGAAACAAAACCGGTTGGAAACGGAAGGAAATAACTCCTCGGTTCTTGCTGCTGCATACATTGTCCCATCTTCTTATCAACCGCCTAACGTTTGAATGCGGATATGCGTCTGCCGCGCTGAGAGAAAGGCTATATGTGTCCGATTCGGTAACGAGTCCAATGGCGGGCATTTTGGTATACACCGCTGCGGGAGACTCTGAAGGCACGATGGGAGGACTAGTTCGTATGGGCAAACCGGGATATT
>JADYZI010000043.1 GCA_020853255.1 Acidobacteriota bacterium | reverse complement strand
GACGGCCTCACCAGTCTTGGCCGGAGTAAACTTCGCCCGACACGAGGTCGTTACGGAGGTTGCCTACGCGGCGAACATCCGATCGGAGATGGTTGAGGAGTGAATCCGGTAAATTCGGGCCGTGCACCGCAATGAACTTGTAATACATATCGACCATTTGGCGCTGAAGATTGGTTATGCGTTGTCTTGTGCCTCGGAATGTAAAAGACAACGAACCGCCGCTCTGAACTTTGCCGGCCGCGCTGATGACCTGTTCGGCGAGGCGTTCGATCTGCGGGTGCACACGTTCATAGGCGCTAATCGCGGCCTTTTCTTTAGCGGGATCGATGCCGCTTCGCCGACGGCCTGTGGAACCTTCGGCAGACGATGTCCCGCTCTGCTTCATTCGCTCAAGGTCTTTTTTCCAGGCATCGTCCTGAATCTTCCAATATTCTGTGTTCTTGAGCGATTCTTCGGCGTTCGAACCGGCACCCGAAATGATGTTCGGGTCGTTTTTGAGGTCGGATTTTATCTGCTTTGACCGTTCGGCAAACTGTTTTGCAAGATCAAAATTCTTTTCAGGCGAATAAGGCGTCTGATAGATCTCGGCTATGGATAGGGCGATGCGTGCGGCACATTCGGCTCCGTTCGTGCCGTCGAAATTTGCGAGTTCGCCTTCAAGGTAATTCAATTTCGTACGGTCGGTTTTTTTTCTGGCATCGCTATAAAAGCCATTTTCGTCGAGGTCAAAATAACTGTATTTGGTCAACGCGACGCAAACATTCTTCGGCATTGTCGCATGGAGGCCGTACCAGTAATTTCTGATCGCCTTCATTTCAGCCGCCTGTTCAGGTGGATTGAGGGCTTTCTCGTCAGTCTTGCGCAGCAATCGATAAAGGTCTGTCCACGTGTTATCAAGTCTGCTATAGGCTTCGTAATCCCAAGGTTCATCCTCGAGGGCGAGTTTCAAAAGTTCGACTTTATCGCGGCTATTCTTGATCTTTCGGGCAAACTGTTCGCGATAGGCGGCTTCTGCTTTCGGGTATGTTTCTTTCGCTCGTTCAGCCGCTTTAAGATATTCCTCCCTGGCCCAAATATTGTTCGGCACTATTTTGAAAGCAGCTTCGAAATCGTTGAAAGCTCCGACGATGTCTTTGTTCGAATCTTTAACGTAGCCATTTGCGATGTGCGCAAGGTAATTGTTCGCGTCGATCTGCAATGCCTTTTGCGCGTCTGCCACAGCCCCTACGTTATCGCTGCTCGTAACTTTGACAAGGGCTCGGATCGCAAGTGCTGTCCCGTTTGACGAATCGGCCTGCAAAGCGACATCTACATCTTTCGCGACTTCCGGCAGCAGCGATCTTTCGCCGGTAACATAAAGCAAAAGTCCGGCGTAGGCACGGTCTGCATGGACCGGTAGAGCCTTATTGATCGACAGAGCTCTGTTGAGATCAAGAAGCGCGAGTTTGTATCTGCCGAATTCATTGTACAGACGGCCGCGTAGAGAACGTGCTGTTGCATTTTCCGGATTGATCTCTATCGCATAGGAAAAGGCGTCCAATGCCTCGCTCTTCTTGCCCAGATTTCCGTAAAAGAGCGTTAATGCCCGATTGTATGAAGCTTGCGGATACTCGGCATCGATAGCAAGAGCCTTGTCAAAATCGGCAAGAGCACCTGCGTGATCCTTTTTTCCGTCGCGTTTTGCAACGCCGCGGGCATTTAGAGCGATCTTATTCTTTGGGTTACGGGCGAGCAATCTACCGGCAAGTAATTCGGTTTCGGCGTATTGTTTTTTGATAACAAGAACGCGGATCTTTTGCGTCAATAGATTCTGATCGTTCGGCTTGGTCTTTAACGCGGCGTCTATCTTTGCCAAGGCACCATCGGTGTCGCCTTTTTCCAGCAAAGATGTGATATCGTTTGGCGATTGCGCGGCAGCCGAAACGATCAAAAGCAAAAAAGCCAATATAATTGATCCGATCCTCATATTTGTTCTTGTACTCGCTTGGTAAAACGGCTTGTAAAATTTCGTTAGGGCGAAGTATGGACATCTTATAAAAGCGTCTTGGCTCGAACAAGTGGGCAACTCGGTTATTCAGCGGCTTTGGTCACGCTGTCGTATTCGAAAGCCTCGTCCTAGTCGCTGAACGTGCAGAAACCTGTGATCTGGCGGTTGCTCTAGGTGCAACTCATCCTTAGTCCGGCTCTTCGACTCCACTTTCGTAGCGTAATGCGGATAAACGCTCGCAAAACTCATCGGATAGACTCTTTCGTTTGTCATTGGATCAAAGAATAGCGTGAAGGTTGGTGGATGATATCTTCTTCGGGCGCTTAAGGCAAAGGTTTGCTCTTATACTCTAATTAGTGCCTAACAAATCTTTGCAGCTACCGCAGCGATCGTGACCGCAATGGCTGCAATGGTTAGGGTCGTTATAATTCTCAGAGTTACACCTACAGCATTTCCATGACTTCTCAGCAGAAACCGTCGACCCAAATACTTTTTTGTTTCTACGATTGATTCTCATTTTGTCCCCCTAATAAATCGAAAAACTCTAGTTTGTCGCTAGTTAGATGAATATGTGCTTTCTGCCGGGTGCGGTCATTGAGCCTCTGTCGCGTCCGTCAACGTAAACAGTGGCCTTCCCAGTAGTCGAATGGCTTATCACAGCTTCACCATTCCCATCCGTATAAACCGAATCCGTGACGCCGTTAGAGAAGCCTAATGTAACTTTCGCGCCTTTCACGTATCCGCCGCCGTTTCTTTGAACCACAACTACACTTTCCGCCATAGAAGTTCCTTTCCTATTTATTTTAGTCTTCCCAATTGTCAAATACCTCTTTAAGGCGAAGACGTTATCGATCGGTAAGCCACGCTGAATGTCCGGTGGCATTTGGGGTAAAGATCAATAACCAAATTCATGTAAAGCTGCATCTTCTGGTTGTAGAAGGTACCCGGCGTTAACGGCTCCGGATCGTCCGTTTCGTCGTGGTATTTCGAGTAGCATTGAACAATGGCATGAGCCGCCAAATACTGATGACCGCCGTGCTCAGGATTCAGAACAACCCACTCAAGCAACTCCAGCGCTTTTTCGTATTCGCCGTGAGCGATTGCTTGATCGCCGTCCCAAAGATATTGTGTGATCCGGTCAATTTCACCCATATTAGACCCCTTGTTTAGTTTCTAATCGAATCCAATACTCGCGGGGTGAATATAAACACTAGGATTCCCGCAACAATCGGAAAGCAGCACCCGCCACCAATCAAACCAACTGGGTGATGGAAGCAGTGGCAAACGGCAGTGCAATAATAAACGAGAGAACAAACGCCGCGATCCCAAACACAACCGCCAAGGCTGATCCTTTCCGAACTTTATTGAGTAGTACTAATGTAGTAGAAGTGGGATTCCGAGTGCCGCAGCTTTCACAGGTCCACTTTGTAAAGCCTTCTTGACATGTCAAACAGTAAATTCCAGCACCGCGTCCCGACGCAAAGGCCCGGCCATCGCAATTATCACACTTATCCAGCAAATGGTGAGTACTGCACTTTACGCACCGCAACAAAACTGTTGTATTCAGTTTGGGAAGATAGAACGGTCGACCATCATCGTAATGATGTTCAGTAATCTCTGACCTGTACCAATTGGTCTTATAGTTCTTGCCATGGTCGGCCAGTCCAAACTTTTCACTTTCACTTATTCGCTTCATCTTTAATTACCCAATTACCCACCTTCAGTTCATCTGTAATCGAGGCCCCTCAAGCGCTTGTCGGAGCCGCGGTTGGTCAAACCAAACGTTCTGCGCTCCGAATAGTGATTATCCGCTTTCCTTCCCGCAAGTGTGGCGCTGATGGTTTCGCCCCAAGCGCCGGTGGTGCCGTCGCGCATGCGCCAGCGGAGCATGTCGTGACCCATTTTTCCGGCGTCGGTGCCTTCGTAGGCGGCGTCGACGGTGGGGTTTCCGCTTAATGCCGTGACCTGCGCGGGCGGCGATCCGTATGCCGGCGGATCAGCCGCTATCGCCGACGACAACTGATTTGCCACGTCTATAAGTTCACTATCAGATAAATCCTGCAAGCTCTTTGGCATCGTGAAAAAAAATCTCCTTCTAATGAGGCTTAGGTCGATTTAATTGTACTGGAGTGCAGGTTTCTTATACGCGAAACTAGACGTGAATGCAAGTCAGCCATGCGTTGAAATTTGCGTGTTCCGCGTGACACCGTAAAAATGGGCTTTGGAGTGGGTTTACCGGTGTTGGGAGAAAGTTTCCAGACGTTGGGAAATGATTTCCAGACGCCTAAAAATGGGTTTCCGATGCTTGGAAGTAACTTTCAGACACCATAAAGCAATCTCCAGACGTTGGAAGGAGAAGGCCAGATACTAGATTAGAAATGTCAGACGTTTGGCGACTGGATTCCTACGGTTGGAGTTCGTCGCTAAGCGTCTGACAAGGAAAAAGTTTAGTAGGTCGAGCCCAAAGGTGAGAGCCAAAATGAATATAAAGGACATCAACAAACTACTCGACGATCAAGAAAGACATCGTCAGTTATCTGGAGATCATTTTGATCGAATGAACAATCCGGCTGATGAGGGAGTTAGAAACTTTCAACGCGAGATGGATCGACCTGACAGAGCGGCTCGCCAGGCAAAGGAGGCAATACAGAACGAATTGAATCGACCAACTAACGGCGCGTTTAAAGCGATGAGACTTCTGCAAGAGGAGAACGGCCATACAGGACTGCACTCGAATCTATTCGCGAAATGCAGAAACACATGATGCTGCCTAATGACCGATTGCTCGAAATTCTGAGGTCTTCAGCGGCGGCCTCGGCTATGTCATTGAATAATGATGTTCTTAACGACTTAACTAGATCATTTGCTCCGACAATGTCGACCGTCAATAGCCTGACCCAGCAAATTGGGAGAAGTCAACTTAATCAACTCGCTGAAATTGGACGAGATGTTGCCCGAAGACAGGCTGAATTGTTTAAGTCTTCTTGGAGTACCGCGGTTTTTGCGTCCATGTTTCGATGGCCGGAAATCGAATCAATGCTTCAAGGCCTTATAGGCCAGATCGGGCAGACTGGTGCGAACTTTCTTAAGTCTGTTGGTGCAAGTTTTTTCAAGTCGATGCAGCAGAGCGGAACGCTCGCGAATCCCGAAGTACTTCGGCAAACACATGCTGCAGGTCTTGCGCAACAGTTTCGGGAAGCCGTTGAGAAAAGCGAAGATGGCAAGCAAATGGCGAATGAAATAGCGGCCATCGTCGAAGAAAACTTGAAAGAGACAGGAGGCAGCGAATTTGTCACCAAGGAAAGATTGATGATGTTGATTGCGATCTTAAGCCTTCTTGCAACCTTTTTATCAATGTTTTATAGGAACACTTCAATACCTCAATCCGTCACCTAATCAGCCGCCGGCGATTCAGATAGATGTCTTGCGAGACTTGCCGCGAGAACTCTTGCGGAAGTTTCTTCCGAGTATACAAGCCGAGGATGTTGAGTATTTGCTTCAACGGGATGCGAAGCTGATGTTCGAACCATCATTCCGCTCACAGCGAGCTGGAACAGTGTTGGCCGGCAACCGCGCTCGACTTATCGTTCGGCATCACAAGTGGATATTTGCCGAGGCCTTCAATTCACTCGAAGGAATTTCTCAGTTCGGCTGGATTAATAAGAAGTATGCCAAACGAATTACATAGAAAGTGAATCACCACACTTCATTCAACGTCGAGCTAGACTCCGACATTTCCATTACGTTTGTTATCGCGGGTGATCTGGACCATTTCGCCGTATTTGACCCCGCCGGCTTTGGTGACGTTGTACCAGAAGGCTTGCATATCCCAGGCGGCGGTGGGGCAGCGTTCGGCGCAGAGGCCGCAGTGGAGGCAGACGTCTTCGTCCTTGACCATGACGCGGCCGGTCTTGAGGCCATCCTGGACGTAGATGTCTTGTTTTAGGTTGAGTGCAGGAACCTTCGTGCGGCTCCGGAGATCGCTTTCATTGCCGTCGGGAATGAACGAAATGCAGCTCGTCGGACAGATATCGACGCAGGCGTCGCACTCGATGCATTTCGGAGCATCGAAGACCGTCTGAACGTCGCAGTTCAGACACCGTTGGGCCTCTTCGTAGCCCGCAAGCGGATCGAAACCGAGTTCGACCTCTTGCTTACGGTTCGTGAGTGTTTTTGTTTTCGGGGCCTGCGGCACGACGAGGCGATCGTACTCGTCGATCTTGCTGTCATACGCCCATTCGTGGATTCCCATCTTCATCGAGTGAAGATTGACGAACGGCGGCGGGCGATTTGTGAGAACGTTCTCGCCTTTGCAAAAGAGGTCCATTGAGATCGCGGCCTGGTGGCCGTGTGCAACGGCCGTGATCACGTTCTCCGGCCCAAAGGCGGCATCACCGCCGAAGAAGACCTTCGGGTTCGTCGATTGGAATGTTGTCCTATCGACGACCGGCATTTCCCACTTGTCAAAATCCACACCGAGATTGCGTTCGATCCACGGAAAGGCGTTCTCTTGTCCGATCGCGACCAGGACGTCGTCTGCTGGATAAAAAACCTCAGCTTCCCCCGTCGGGACGAGCGAACGCTTTCCATTCTCGTCATAAACGGCCTTGACCTTCTCGAACATTACGCCTGTAAGTTTGCACGCTGGTTTCGTAGATTGAACCGGTGCAGGCAGATCGCCGGTCTGGCCGCGGCCGGCACTCGGGTCCGGAATTCCGGGGTCAGTTCCCTTTCCGCGCGTCTCTCGTTCGACCGAGCAACTGCCGTCGCAGTCTGCGACGTGCTCGATCACAAAGGATTTCGGAACGTGATTGTCGATGATCGGAATGTCCTCGTGCATCGCGTCCTCTTTTTCCCAAGGACTTGCCTTCATTGACTCAAAAGGCGAGCGGACGATCACCTTTACGTCTTCGCCGCCAAGACGACGAGCCGTTCGGCAGCAGTCCATTGCCGTGTTGCCGCCGCCGAGAACGATCACGGTTTTACCGATCTTGTTTGTGTGCTCGAAAGCTACGCTCGCAAGCCAGTTGATCCCGATATGAATATTGTCGTCGCCTTCCTGGCGTCCGGGAATCTTCAACTCGCGCCCGTGCGGTGCGCCCGTCCCGACGAATACTGCATCGTAACCCGCGTCAAGAACGTCCTTTAGCGAGGAAACGTAGTGTTTGAAATGAGTGTGAATGCCAAGGTCGAGGATGTAGTTGACCTCTTCGTCGAGAACGGATTCCGGCAGGCGAAACGACGGTATTTGAGAACGCATAAAGCCGCCGCCCTTGAACTGTTCGTCAAACAAATGGATCTCGTAGCCAAGCGGTGCAAGATCGCGGGCGACCGTCAGCGATGCCGGACCGCCGCCAATGAGAGCGATCTTCTTGCCGTTAGGTGTGAATGGAGCCTGCGGCATCAAATGCTTGACCTCGTCGCGATTATCCGCAGCGACGCGCTTCAAGCGGCAGATCGCGACCGGTTCTTCGTCGATGCGCCCACGGCGGCATGCCGGTTCGCATG
>JADYZI010000042.1 GCA_020853255.1 Acidobacteriota bacterium | reverse complement strand
GCGCCTGTTATACTGCAAAGAGGTTATGGACATCCGAAAGGCAATTCTGATATTTGCCGGCACGGTCTGCGTTGGGCTGGGCGTGTTGGGGATGTTCCTGCCTTTGATGCCGACGACCGTTTTTCTGTTGATGGCCGCCTATTGCTATTCGCGCAGCTCGGACAAATTTCACGATTGGCTTCTCACCAACAGGCTTTGCGGCAAATACATCACCAACTACCGCTCCGGCAAAGGCATCACCGCAAGGCAGAAATTTACCACCATCCTAACACTTTGGGCCTCGATCGGCCTTAGCATGTGGATCGTCAGCAGCCGTCTCTGGCTTGTCCTTTTGCTCGCCGCAATCGCCCTCGGCGTTACCATACACATACTCTGGCTCAAAACCTACCGGCCCGAAATAGAGTCCGAAACGATCCAGGCAAATGCGTAGTGCTTATCCACAGTTTTCGAATCCGGAATAAGTGAAAGGTGATAAGTAAGAAGTGATAGCGGTTCGTTTTCACTTTTTACATATCACTTTTCACTTATTTCGAGAACAGGTATTTGCCTGGCAAGAGTGCATGGTGGGAATTTTAGATCGCACTACCCTACCGAATCTTGATCAGTTCGCGAATGCGCCTTAAAAGCTGCGGGACGAGCTGTGTTGTTTTCATCAGAGAGCCGGACGCGAATTTGGTCGCAAAACCGCGGAAGGTTTGGATGGCCGTTGGTGAATAGGGCATCCACCATGCGTCGGGCAAAATGGCGAGGTGGTTTGTATGGATGTGCTGCGGTTGGACGAGTTCCATAATGCCTTCGAGGCCGTGGGTTCGGCCTCGGCCGCTGAATTTGAAACCGCCCCAGGGCGTTTGGCCGATGCCGTGCGTGTAGAGGACTTCGTTGATGCAGACGCTTCCGGCTTCGATCTGTTTGGCAACGCGGCGGCCTCGTGTTCGGTCGCTTGTCCAAACGCTTGCGGTGAGTCCAAATTCGCTATCGTTGGCTAGTTTTATTGCTTCTTCCTCGGTTTTGAATGTAGCGATCGGCAGCGTCGGGCCAAAGGTTTCTTCCTGCATCGCGCGCATATCGTTCGTGGCAGCGGTGATGACGGTGGGTTCGAAGAAACGTGTTTCAGTATCGGAGTTGAATGTTAAGCCCTTACTGACGTGCGGGCTTTCGCATTGCGGGCTTCTGCGGCCGCCGGTCTCGATCTTTGCGCCTGATGCGCGAAAATCTTCAACGTGATCTTCTACGATCTTTACCTGCCGCTCGGACGACATTGCTCCGATCGAAACATCCTCGCGATCACCAGGGCCGATCTTTAATTTCTTTGTTTTCTCGACGATCAGGCTCGTCAGTTTCTCGGCCGCACCTTCCTGAACATAAAGCCGCTCGACAGACGAGCATGATTGGCCGGCGTTGCAGAAAGCGCCCCAAACGGCGGCTCCGGCGGCGAGTTCCAGATTTGCGTCGTCGAACACGATCATCGGGTCTTTGCCTCCGAGTTCGAGCACGGTTGGCGTTAAATTCTTTGCCGCCGCAGCCGCGATTTTTTTGCCGGTCGCGACCGAGCCGGTGAACATTACTTTGTCGGGAGCCGCATCAACCAGGGCGGCTCCTGTTTCGCCGTTGCCGGTGACGATCTGGACCAGCGGCGACAAACTTAAGTTTGCCGAACTTGCGGCACGTTCGAATATTTCGCCAATTTTCAAGCCGGTCAGCGGTGTTAGTTCCGACGGTTTAATGACGGCAGTGTTTCCCGCCATCAGTGCCATTGCGGCTTCGCCGAGCGGGATCGAGAACGGATAATTCCATGCCGGAATGATGCCAATAACGCCGAGCGGATGATAGACGATCTTTGACGAGCGGCCGAGCAGGCGATAAAGCCCAATATTTACCCGACGCGGCCGGAGCATCTTTTCTGCCCCGCGTGCGATCCACTGCATCAGGTCAAGCACCGGCGCGATCTCCATCGAAATGGCCTCGCCAAACGGCTTGCCCGATTCGGCAGAGATAAGTCTTGCAATGCCGTCGATGTCAGTCAGGATAACGTCGCGGGCAGCCATGATAAGCCGTTTACGATCGGCGAATGTAGTGGTTTTCCACAGGTGGAAAACCTCACGCGACCCCGCGACCGCCTCACGAACCTCGGCCGGTTGAAAGATCCTGACCCGTCCAACCTCGCTGCCGTCGGCAGGGTTGTACGAGATCAATTCATCGTCACTAAAGCTTTCGATCGGCACGGCTTTCATACCCGCGATGATAAGCCGATTGCCCGATGGAATCAACACCTGAAATATTTCTCATGGAATATAACCGACACTTTCGCTGAAGGATTTTAAGCGGCGAAGTTGCATGCCGAAATTAGGAGAATCTCTGAAAAGCTCGCAGATACCTCCAATATGATGTTCCTGTTCCGAAATTCAGATTTCCTTCCTCTTCTTCGGTGGTTTGTAACTCTTTACCACTGAATAAGATGAAGAAAATCACCGAATAAGATGAATGAGTCGGTATCAGGGACGCGTATGTCACGGGTACTATTCAGACATAAGCAACGCGTCGATATCGATCTATCTCACCGATATTGCGGACGGGTCAGCTTTTTGCCCCATCAGGGCAAATGTCTGTACTTTGCTCTGTCCAGAAGCTCCGCATCTGTCTACTTTCTTAAAGCCGCTCCGCGGCGAGATCGGCGTATGAGACAACCTCTAAACGGATGTGCGTAACCTGGACAGAGCCGACCATGTCTGGCGTAACATAATACGCACAATATTTTGCTTGACAAGCGATTCGCCGATGATTATTCTCTCAATGGAGAGCATTTACGAATGATAGACGATATTGATAAGGACATTCTGGCAATCATTCAGGCCAACGGCCGTGAATCGAACGCCGAGATAGCGCGGCAAGTCAACTTAGCGCCTTCGGCGGTATTGGAGCGGATCAGAAAGCTTGAGGATAAGGGTGTCATAAAGAATTACGCGGCGCGGTTGGACCCGCGGCGGATAGGGCTTGGGCTAACGGTTTTTGTCTCGGTCCGTACCAGCGAATGCGGCGGCGGTGTTGAGGAAGCGCTTGCCGAGATGCCTGAGGTGCTAGAGGTACACGACGTCGCCGGCGAGGACTGCTGCATGATAAAGGTCCGCACACGCGATACCGAAGAGCTTGGGCGGCTCTTGCGGGAAAAGATCAAGCTTATTCCTAAGGTCGTCGACACACGAACGACAGTTGTACTCCAGACGTTCAAGGAAACAAGCTCGCTGCCGCTTGATCATATTGAAACGGAATCGGGCAGACACAAGGCAAAGGGAAAATGAAACGCTCCCGGGGGTGGTGAACGATCATGCAGGCGACGAAAACATTGACAAACAAGCGGAACCTGGCGCTGCTTATCGCGGCCTTTGCGGCGGTGTATCTTATTTGGGGTTCGACATATCTCGCAATAAAATACGCTATTGAAACGCTGCCGACATTTTTAATGGCCGGCGTCAGGTTCACCGTGGCGGGCGGGATACTTTACGCATGGTCGCGCTTTACGGCGGGTTATGAAAAGCCGAAATTCGTCCACTGGAGGGCAAGCCTGATCCTTGGCACGCTGCTGCTTGCCATCGGCAATGGGGCCGTTGTGCTGGCGGAGCACTACATCTCATCCAGCCTGGCGGCCCTGCTTATCGCGAGCACTCCGTTCTGGATAGTTCTGCTAAGCTGGGTATTTATGGGCAGCGGGCGGCCAAGCAACAAGGTCATCCTTGGGCTGGCGGTAGGCTTTGTCGGTGTCTCGCTGCTGATATTCGGGCACAATACTGAAGAAGCCGCAGGTACGGGCGGACAGTTGTTCGGCATTATTGCCACGCTGATAGCAACGCTCTCGTGGGCAGCGGGATCATTGTACGGCACCCGCAGCGTTGCGGTCAGGTCCGCGGCCCAGTCGGCTGGCATGCAGATGCTTGCGGGCGGTGCGGTCCTGCTTTTGGCGGGTTCGGCTGCGGGCGAGTGGTCAACTTTCGACCTGACCTCCGTTTCGACGACCTCGGCATCGGCCCTTGGGTACCTGATCGTTTTTGGAGCGGTTGTCGCATTCACCGCCTTTAGTTGGCTGCTGAAAAATGCTTCACCTGCAACGGTTTCGACATATGCTTATGTAAACCCGGCAATCGCTGTTTTTCTCGGCTGGGCGCTCGCGGGCGAATCACTGACCGGCCTGATGTTTGCTGGTGCCGGTGTCGTGATCGTTTCAGTAGCCCTGATCACAGCGAATAACAAGGCGAAGCGCGACAATATTGAAGAAGTGGACGAAGTTCACGATTCGCATACGCCTGCGGCCGGAGAGCGGGCCCTTTCGGCAGCGGCCTGATATTGGAAGGAGTTAAAAGTATGGCAAACGATCTATACAAAGCCACCGTCAGATACGCTGGCGATGATTTATTTACCGGCATACCGCCAAGCGGCCATGCCCAGCTAATGGACGCAAACGGCGAGCGTCGTTCTACCTCGACGCCGCTTGAGAATCTTCTTGTCGCCGTCGCGGGCTGTACCGCGTTCGATGTTCAGTCGATC
>JADYZI010000041.1 GCA_020853255.1 Acidobacteriota bacterium | reverse complement strand
GGCCGACGGCGGCCTTCGCGGCACGCGTTCTGTTTGTCTGTTTGCTGCTTTGGCTGCTGCTTTTGCGGCTGCCGTGGCTCGCCATCGATCCGCAGGTCGGCACATGGTGGCCCGCGTCCTCGACAAGTGTAATTCTCGGCGCCGCCTGGACCATTTATGCATCGCTTACGACCGAGTGGGACAGAAACCGTGTCGGTTTCATTGTTGGTGGAACCGGCATTCGCATTGCTCGAACACTCTTCGGCCTCGGCCTGATCCCGATCGGCCTCGCACATTTTCTATATCTCGAAGCAACCGCTCCGCTCGTGCCCGCGTGGATGCATTGGCCTGTTTTCTGGTCATATTTTACCGGCGCGGCATTTATCGCGGCCGGCCTGGCCGTGATATTCGGCATCCTCGCACGCCTAGCCGCCGGGCTCGTCGCCGTGCAGATCTTCCTCCTTACCATCCTCGTCTGGACGCCCCGCATCGCCGCCGGAAGTATGACCGCTTTTCAATGGAATGAGTTCGTCGTTTCGATTCTGCTGACAGCGTGCGCGTGGGTCGTGGCGGATTCTTACGATGATACCCATTTGCACAATGTCCAAAACGCCAGCCTCTCCTGATGTCTGGAAAGGCGGTCGGATCTAGATTCTCAATGACCCGCGGAAACCGCGAGCGGCGTAATAGGATTCGGCACCGTTGCAGTAGGTGAAAACGCGGCCAAAGCGGCGGTCGCAGCAGAGTGCTCCGCCTCTGTCACGAAAGTCGTCGGGCGTTTTGACCCAGCTCGACGATTTGTTGTCGAAATCGCCGAGTTTTTGCAGCTCGTACGTTTCTTCTTCGGTCAAAAGCTCGACGCCCATCGCCGCCGCCGCATCAACGGCGTTGCCTTCCGGCTTATGCTCTTTTCGCGATTCCCATGCTCGGCGGTCATAGCAAAGGCTTCGGCGGCCCTTCGGACTTTCGGGCGAGCAATCGTTAAAAATGTATTCGCCAGTCTTCTTATCAAACCCGACAACATCCGGCTCGCCGCCTGTGCGTTCCATTTCGCTGAGTGACCAAAGCTTTGCCGGAGATGCCTCGAGCTTTTCTAGTACATCAGCCCATCTGATGCCTTTGTGGCGTGCTGTATTTTTGCTAAATCGCTCTTCCATGCTCTCGAGCAATTCACTTTGCTGTTCAGGCAATAGTTTCTTTTTCATTTTTTTAGCCAGGAAATTCCATTCCCTATTTACAATTTCCCAATTATCAATTGACAATGGTATCTCGAAGACATAAAACGTCGCGAACTACATCCTCATTGAATAAATATCAACAACACGCCGCACGGGTCCCAAACGTTGAATATTTTCGAACCGCCTACGATCTCAGGTTGGTCATATCTGGCATGTCCGAAGTCGCCGTCGTCGATCACCTTTTTTGCGTGTTCGTGCCAGGCCTGCACGTCTTCAACTTCGAATTTCATCATAAAATTTTCAGCCCAATCTTTGACGTAATAATTCTGGAGCCGAAAAACAGCATTGCCGAGCCTGCAATCCATCGTACCGCCCCAGCCCTCGGTCAACGTAAATCCAAGTGCCTCGTAAAATCTCTTTGACAAGGCAAAATCCTTCGCCGGCGTGTAAACGACTAATTCTTTGATCGTCGGTTTCATTCGATCACCCCTCGACACGTATTCTATTTCCCAACGGTCATGACCCGCCTGCTCTCCGGCCTTAGGTACCATGATATGACGCCGAGCACCAACAATAGCATACCTGGAAGCGTCTCGACCGCCGCGTCATGTGCGGCGATATGCGAATATATCGCTCCCGACATCAGGAAGAAAACGCCCGCATACGCCCATTCCTTTATTAAAGGGAATTTAGGAACAAGCAACGCCACAACTGCAAGGATTTTCCAGACGCCCAATAATGGCATGATGTAAGCCGGATAGCCAAGTTTGGCGAGCATATCCGCACCGCCCTGTCCGTCTGCACCAAGAAGTTGCGCAATGCCCGTTGCGAACAATCCCAACGCCAGCCAAACGGTTGCGATCCAATAGATGATCTTTCGTATTCGTGTCATTTTAGTTTTTCCTTAATTTTCCGGCGATCTCCTGCAGCCTGTCGTGTGCCATGCTTAGGCCGAATGCGAAGGGCATTTTCAGCAGTGCGTCGCGGTGTTCAGGTGATCGGAAAATTGTGTGGATGGTGAGTTTGCTTTTGTCGTCAGCTAGCGGTTCAAATTCAAGGAATTCTAGCTGAACACCGTATGCAGAATCATCAGTCTCAAATGTCCGCGTGATCCTCGCGTTTGGAATGAAGTCATGAAATGTCCCGTTCGCTCCGAACAGTACATTCCCTTCGCCATCGACTGTTTGAAACTGCCAGCCGCCATGCTTTCTTGCTTCAAATTTCAGAACTTTTGTCGTGCCATACTCATGCGACATCCATTGCTCAAAAAGCTCCGGCTCTGCGTGTGCCATGAAGAGAAGATCGACCGGCAAGTCGAACTCGCGGGTTATCGTAAGGTCATGCCTGCCGTCTTCGGCATGTACTTTTGTTTTAAGTTCCATTGAAATATCGTGTCCTTCGATTCGTATGTCCACCGGAAAGTCGAGCCCGCGCATCTGGAAGTTAAATTCGGAATAAGTCGTAAATGATAAGTGACAGGTGAGAAGTGTGCGTGCCGGCCAAGCAGCTTCTTCCTTTTCACTTTTGACTTATCAGTTATCACTTATTTCGAAACCCGCCAAATCTAAGGGACTATTGCGTTTCGGGGTCGTAAAACAGCGGTTACCCGCGGTTCTTGTGTTTCTTCATCACCGCCTCAAGTTTGTTAAATCTGTCGTCCCACATCTTGCGGAACGGTTCGATGAAATCGGCTATTTCTTTCATTTTTTTTGGGTTCAACTGATAGTAAATTTCCCTGCCCTTTTGTTCGTGTTTGAGCAGCTCGCACTCGGATAAGATCTGCAGATGCTTCGACACCGTTGGCCTGGCCGTCTCAAAATTTGCTGCGATCGCACCGGCGGTCATCGCCTGCGAAGCGACAAGGACAAGTATCGCCCGCCGCGTCGGGTCGGCAATTGCCTGAAATACATCTCGCCTCAGATCCATAATGCGTAGCTACCTGACTACGGATAATACATGAAGTCATTTGACTACGCAAATATTCTATGAAACTTTCTGCCTGGAGGTGTATCCTTGATAAAGGATGAAGATCTTGATCAGTGGTGCCGGGGTGGCCGGGCCGGCGGCGGCGTTTTGGCTTACGCGTTCGGGGCACGAGGTCGTGATCGTCGAACGATCGAACGAACTCCGCAGCGGCGGTTATGTTATCGATTTCTGGGGCCTCGGCTACGACTTAACAGAAAAGATGGGCCTGCTGGCAAAGATACGCGGATCAGGATATCAGGTCAAAGAGGTCCGTTTCGTCAATGAAAACGGCAAACGTCGAGGCGGTTTTTCTACAGATATCTTCACTAAAATGACCGGCGGCCGGTTTACGAGCGTCCAGCGTTCCGATATTTCGGCGGCCATCTTCAATGCTCTCGACGATAAAACAACATGCATCTTTGGCGATTCGATCATGAGCCTGGCCGATGACGGCGAAGGCGTCAATGTCGAATTCGAAAATGCTTCGCCTGACCGGTTCGATCTTGTTCTCGGCGCCGACGGCCTGCATTCAAAGGTCCGCGAACTTACATTTGGGGCCGAGGCTCAATTCGAAACGCCGCTTGGCTATTACGTCGCCGCCATCAACATTGAGGGTTATCCGCACCGCGACGAATTGGTTTACGTCAGCCACGCAGTTCCCGGCCGGCAAGTCTCGCGCTTCTCGATGCGCGGCGATCGGACATTATTCCTGTTCGTGTTTCGCGACGAATATCTGCATGGCTCTATGCCCAAAACGGCCGAACAGCAGAGAACCGCTCTTCGCTCGATCTTCGCCGACGGCGGCTGGGAATGCCGCGAGATCCTTACCATGCTCGATGAGGTCGATGAGATCTATTTCGACCGTGTGAGCCAAATACGAATGCCCTCGTGGGCGCGCGGCCGAATCGGTCTGATCGGCGACTCCGCTGCATGCGTATCGCTTTTGGCCGGCGAAGGTACAGGCCTCGCCATCACCGAGGCCTATGTTCTTGCAGGCGAACTTTTACGATCAAACAACGACCACAAGGCAGCTTTCGGGGCATACCAGGAACGGCTTATGCCGTTTTTAAGTACCAAGCAAAATTCCGCCGCCGCCTTCGCATCCTCTTTTGTACCCAAGTCATCGTTGGGCATTATATTTCGCAACGCCATCACACGTTTGATGTCGATCCGCTTCGTCGCGGAATATTTCGTCGGCCGTGATCTGCGAGATCATCTCAAGCTTCCGGATTATGGTTTAGGCCAACACATCGGCGAAAAGTCCCACGCAGCGAAAAGTGCAACAAACTGAGGCTTGTTGGACGTTTGGCGGCCCGCATTCCGTTCGCGGCAGGCATGGGTTAATATTTATAGTATGGAACAAAAAAAGATCGCTATTGTCGTGGGAAGCCTGCGCAGGGAATCGTGGAATCGTAAGATCGCAAAAGAATTGATACGTCTCGCGCCTGATTCGATGAAGCTTGAGTTTGTCGAGTTCGGCGATCTGCCGCTTTATAACGAAGACCTCGAAACGGCCGAACCGCCGAAACAATGGGCCGAATTTCGGGCGGCGATAAGCGCAAACGATGCCGTCATTTTCGTAACGCCGGAATATAACCGCACGGTTCCCGGCGGCCTGAAAAATGCGATCGACGTCGGTTCGCGGCCTTATGGAAGCAGCGTTTGGAGCGGCAAGCCGGCGGCGGTGGTCAGTGCTTCGACCGGCGGCGTCGGCGGTTTTGGGGCCAATCACGTCCTTCGCCAGTCGCTCGTTTTTCTCGGCATGCCGACGCTCCAGCACGAAGCCTACATCGGCGGCGTCAACAAGCAGTTCGACGAGAATGGCACATTGTCAGAATCGACCGGGAAATTTCTAAGCAAATTTCTTTCCGAATATGAGACGTGGATCAGTAAATTCTGAAATTCCTTAAAGCTGGTTACAGCCAGCTAATTTTCAGAAGCCATTCGACTGACCTGATTATCGAGTTCGATATTCGTCTAGAAACCGGGCGCTCGTTCTATTTATTCTGTTTGCGAAACCACTCGACAAACTTTGGAACTCCCTGCTCGATCTTTGTTGTTGGATCGTAATTCAACAAGCGGCGGGCCTTTGAGATGTCGGCGTATGTGATCGGCACATCGCCGGGCTGCATTGGCTGGCGGTCGATGATGGCTTTTTTCCCCAGGCTCTCCTCGATCAATTCGATAAGCCGGCAAAGTTCCGTCGTTTCAGATTCGCCGAGGTTGAAGACCTCGTGAATCGAACCGTTATAATCCATCGATGCCCGTACGCCCTGGATAATATCGTCAATGTAAGTATAATCACGCCGCGCGGACCCGTCGCCAAACATCTGTATCGGCTTCCCGTCCCGGATAAGACGCGAAAATTTGTGAATTGCCAGATCGGGCCGCTGGCGTGCTCCGTAAACCGTAAAGAAACGAAGGCAGACCGTGCGAAATCCGAACAGGTGCGAATAGGTGTGACAAAGCAGTTCGCCGGCCGCTTTGGTCGCCGCGTAAGGGGAGATCGGCTGAAAAATTCGGTCTTCCTCTGAGAACGGAAGCTTTGAATTGATGCCGTAAACACTGGACGAAGAGCCGAATACGAACTGCGGCACGTTATGATCGCGGGCCAGCTCAAGCAGATTGAGCGTACCGTTAATATTGGTCTCGCAATACAGTTTTGGTTCGGACAATGACGGCCTTACACCCGCCCGGGCGGCGAGGTGAACGATACAGTCAAATGCTTTAGTTTCAAACACCGTCGCCAAGCGGTCCGTGTCCCGTATGTCCGCTTCGACAAGATCGAATGCCCCGTGCCGGGCGATCTCGGCAAGGTTCGCCCGCTTAACG
>JADYZI010000040.1 GCA_020853255.1 Acidobacteriota bacterium | reverse complement strand
GTGCCCGCGTCGTCGTCGAATCAGCTCAGAAGAGTGCCGAAAAAATAAAGGCGGAAGCTGAACGGTCAGAAGTCGGCAAGCAGGCCGTAAAGGCGGCCGAGGCGACGATCAAGACCGCCGAAGGGGCTGCAAAAAAGGCCTGGAACGCCAGCGAACCGCTGCGCGATGTCGCTGAAGATGCCGGTGAAAAGGCTGCCGATGTAGCAAAAGAGGTCGGCAAGACCGCGGGCGAAGTAATTAATGCCGCCGGAAAAAAGGCCGGTGAGGTCATCGACGGTGCATTCGACACGGCCGCAAAAAGCGCCAAGACGGTCGGCAAGGCTTTCTCGTTCGGGGCCTCGTGGTCGCGTACCATCGACTCGGCCCTGAGCGCCGTGAATCGGACGACGGGCTGGATACAGGAAAAGCCGCTCCAGGCGGTCGCGACCGGAGCATCAATGGCGGTCGGCGCCGGCATCGGCGTTGTTTTTACCGGCATCAGCTCTCATTGGCTGTTCAATTCCGCCCTTCCGGCGTGGACCGTTAAAAAGCTGACCGAGCAATTCAATACATATCTCAGCACCCAGCAGGAGCTTATAGACAAAGGCGAATTGTCCGAAGCAGAAACGGAACGGGTAAAATTCGAGCGCGACATCGCCCGCCGCATCGGCGCTCCGCTGCTTGGCGCATTTTCGTTCGCCTCCGGTGCGGTAATGCTCACCAATGTCCTGAATCCAAAGTCCGTAACGGGCGCCCCGATCTCATGGCTTCTCGGCGGCAACCCGCTGCTCGAAAGCGTCTGGTTCTTTGGCAATGGGGTTGTGTGCATACAGACAAGCTATGATCTGTTCATGATCGCGCTCGAAGAGCAGGACGATGTACAAAAGATCGTCAAAGAGATCAAAGGCTTGCTGCCGCGGGCGGCGTAGCGATTTCGCGACGGACTGACAACAGTTCAGCTGGCATCCGAACGGGATATAGTAGCTTTATGGCCTTTCAACCAAAGGGGTTTCACTCACTTGAGGAGTATGTCGGCCTCGACGAACGCTCTGAGGAAAAACTCGAGTTCTGGGGTGGCACCGTATGGTCGATGAGCGGTGCAAGTCCCGAGCACAATCAGATCGTGATGAACCTGTCGATACAAATTGGTTCAAAAGCTCAGGAGAAAGGCTGTTTCGCTTATCCGTCAGATATTAGGGTCAGGGTACCGGAGTATCCGCCATACCGATATCCGGATCTGTCCGTGCTTTGCGGAAAGCCGGAATTCGCTGACCTGTTTGGCGTCAAGATGCTTCTCAACCCGCAGCTCATCGTTGAGGTCCTCTCGGAATCGACTGAGGCATTCGACCGCGGGGACAAGTTCAGTTACTACAAATCGATCGAGAGCTTTTCAGAATACCTGTTAGTAGCGCAGCATTGGCCCCATGTGTCGCATTTTGTAAAACACGGTGATGGGTTCTGGGTAAATCTTGAATACAACGATCTTGATGAAACAGTCGAATTGCGCTCGGTCCCGTGCAACCTGCCGATGTCCGCTATCAATCACGACGTTACTTTCCCCGAGCAGGATCCAAAGAAACGCGGCATCCTTAGCCATTAAAGGATCTTTATCGGGAAGGGCAGAAAGCAGAGCACAAAGATGATCAGTGTAAGGAAGGCAATGCCCTTCCTTTTTGCGTCCAGCGGCGATTGGTCCCACGGCACCGGATGGTGCACCTTCATCATAATGCCAAGCAGAATAGCGATCAGGAATCCGCTCGGGCTATTAAAAAAGAACCAGCCGAGTATCGAAAGCACCGCCATTACAACGAATGCGATCCGGCCCGTCCATCGATGTATCGCCGTCCCAAACACCGCAAAGACCGCGTGCCCGCCGTCCAACTGGCCTGATGGGATCAGGTTCAAGGCAGTTACCAGCAATCCCACCCACGCGGCATAGTAGAACGGGTTGCCCGCACTGGCCGTAAGATCGGTGCCGGTGAAAAAGGCCAATAGCCGAATCATCAGCGGATCAGAAAAATAGATGCCGCCCGCCGCCGCGACCTGCTCAGCCGGGATCGGATGCATCTTGAGCACACCGATGACAGCCACCGGTATCAGTGCAGCAAATCCCGCGATCGGCCCGGAAACCCCGATATCGAATGTCGCCCGCCGCGAAGGCATTGGCGACCGGATCTTAATAAAAGCGCCAAATGTGCCGGCCGGCCCCAACATCGGCGGCGTAGGTATAAAGAAAGGCAGCGTCGCATCGACCTTATACAGCCGGCACGCTATGTAATGCCCCATTTCGTGCGATATCAGGATAAACAGCAGTGAAAGTGAAAAACTGAGCCCATCCTGCAGGTAAGACGGGTCCGTAACCAACTTGGCGACCGCCGAGCTGACCAGGTCTGCATATCGCGCCGGAAGCGAAAGGATAAAATTTACGACTTCGGTGAAGTTTGCCGGATCGGCCTCGTCAGGAAGTGTAGCGAATCGGCCGAATGGGTACAGGATGCCGGCGATCGTGCAGGTCACGAACGTCAGCAGCAGAAAGGCAAGGTGTTTAAGCCATGTGGCCGCGGTTGGCCGCAAGCTTCGGCGGACAAGGTCGTCAATCACTAATTGTTCCGGAGCTTCCATGAAATGAGGGAGATCCAAAAAAATAAAAGCCGCAGATCACAATCATCAACTGCAAGAATGCGATCTGCGACTGAATTGAGATTATATCACGAACTGTGTGGCCGAATTAATCCTCATCAGGCCCGACGGCCTTTGCCGAAAGCTCTTTGCCCGGTTTAAAACGAATGGTCTTGCCTGCTGGGATCGGCACTTCCTTGCCGGTTCGCGGGTTGCGGCCCACGCCGCGTTTGCGCGGCTTTACCAGAAAAACACCAAACCCGCGCAGCTCGATGCGTTTGCCCCGGGCCAGCGCGTCTTTCATTGCGTTGAACAGCGAGTCGACGACCTGCTCGGCCTTCTGCTTCGGCACGCCCGTCTTATCGGCAACCTGATTGACAATGTCCAACTTGATCATCTTCTCCTCCTT
>JADYZI010000039.1 GCA_020853255.1 Acidobacteriota bacterium | reverse complement strand
CCCTCATTGACCAGCATATTGATGCCCGCCTCACGGAATGCTTTTGTCACCAGATCCGGCGCGGTCCAGTGGTCATGATTTCCCAGGCACGCGTGCGTTCCAAATTCAGCCTGCAGGCTGCCCATCAATTCAGCCACCGGGCGAATATATGACAACTCATGCGAGACGTAATCGCCCGTCAGGACAAACATATCCGGCTTAAGGCGGTTGGCGATCTTCACCGTACGCGCAATGTGGTCAAAGCTTGTGAATGGGCTGTGATGAATGTCAGATAAATGAATGATCTTAAAACCATTCAGCTTTTTAGGAAGCCTGTCGAGCTCAACCGTCACACGCTCCAGCGACAGGCTGTTCGCCTCATCTATAGCATACTTTGCAACCTTTGAAAGATCGCCCGCCAGCTTGCGAAGCGGCGTTTCAGACGACCTGAGATGGCTGAAGCGCTCTGCGAGCGTTCGCCGTTGTGAAAAAATGGTCTGCATTGGTTTGCGCATCAGTATACCCTGTGAGGACGACGTGTCAAGAACACTTGGGATCGATCTAACTACTCAGCTTATAACGATCCGGCCGTGTTTGGGTGAGCAAATCTTGATCAAGGGACTACGGCGATCAGGCTGTCAATGTAAGAATTATACAATTCGAGCCTGATCGAGGCAATTGGTAGAGATCTCGCGGGCCAGGTTCACTAGCCCTTTGCACGCGGATGGAACCTCTCATAGGAATTGCGCAAATGGGCGTCGGTGATGTGCGTATAGATCTGCGTCGTCGATATATCCGCATGCCCGAGCATTTGCTGAACAGATCGGATATCTGCTCTGTTTTGAACTAGATGCGTAGCGAAGGAATGCCTCAGCGTATGGGGTGAAACGTCCTCTAAGCTGGCTTTTTGGGCGTATTCCTTGATAAACAAAAATATGGCCTGTCGTGTGAGAGGGCGGCCGCCGGGCGTTACGAATAAATTCGCCACTTCAATATTTTCCTTCTTATTTCGCAGGGCCAGGTAGCTTTTCAGCCATTCGACCGCACTCGATCCAACGGGAACGCGGCGGGTTTTGCCGCCTTTGCCGGTCGTGGTCAGAATGCCAGCGTCGAGGTCGATGTCTTTTGAACGTATCGAAACCGCCTCGGACACGCGAAGGCCTGAGGAATACATCAGTTCCAGGATCGCCCGGTCGCGAAGGCCTGTTTCTGTCGCGGTATCCGGTTCCAGAAAAAGGGCCTCAACCTCTGCCTGATTTAGAAAACGCGGCAGATAGCTCGCCTTTTGCGGCACATCAAGCAGTTCCGCGGGATTCTCGCGAATATGTCCGTCGATCATTAGGAACCTATAGAAGCCTCGCAAAACACTGATCAACCGTCGCTTGGAGTTAACGGAAAGATCTGTGCGTCCAAGGTCGATCATCCACTCCCGAAGGTCCTGTCTGGACATCAGAAGAGGCTCCAAATCGTTCTTCAGCGCCCAATCGCGCAACTTCGCCAGATCGCGCCCATAGCTTTCGACCGAGTTTTTTGATAGGCCTTTTTCGACTTTTACGAAAGAAAGGTATTCGCGGATCAGGTCGCGTTCCATTTTTAGGTTGAGGATCGGACAAACGGGCGGAAAGAGGAATCAACTCAGCCCAACGCTATTATGAGGCTTTAGGCGGGCCAAGTGCAAAAAAAATCATTCGTTCGCCGGTGCATTCGCATCGGGTAGTTCGGAAGGCGGTTGCTTGACCACATAGTTATTCTTTGCGCGGACAACCGAACCGGGACGTGCAACCTGGATCTTGATCGATTTTCGTTCGCCGGGGACACGGTCGGTGCTAGCGTAATAGCCTATCGAATACCGACGCCGCAGTTCCTCGGCAACGCCCGAAAATGCTTTTTCTAGGTTTGTTATCGCATTGGCTTCGAAAATACGTCCACCGCTATTGGCGGCAAGTTCTTCGAGATAAGATCTGCCGCGGGCATATTCAGCCGTACTTGCTCCGCGCATTCTGGTTGACATTCCCTGCGGCAGCGTAATGTTCGGCATTCCGGCGATCTGGTTGCCGGCCGCATTCATCTGCTCCTGCGTATCGTACCGTATCGGGTAGAAGAGCGCATCGACCTCTTCAACGCCCGCAACGGTCGATTCATAGCTCGCGCGACGCGACGTGGTATCGACGCCATCCGTAAAGATCACAACCGCCTTCCGGCCCGGCACACTGACCAGCCCCATGTTCGTGACCGAATCGACCGCATCATAAAGGCTTGTGCCGCTGCCAAAATTTGCACTGTATATTGCGGCATAGAGCGTTTTTTTGTCAGTGGTCGGATCGCACAGTACCTTGGCTCGCTGGTCAAATGAAATGACCATCACCTTATCAGCCGGGCGAAGCTGGTTCACAAAGGTCAGCGCAGCCCAATGGATCTCATCAATATGATACTTGGTGGACGGGCTCGTATCGATCATTAGGATCACCGTAAATGGTGTTTCTTCTGACTGAAAGAAGGTTATTTGCTGCTGTGCCCCATTCTCATATATCTTGAAATCCTTTTTCTTGAGGCCCGGAATAAAGCGTCCGTTGCGGTCCATCACCGACACGGGGGTGGTTACAAGGTCCGTATCGACACGGATGATCTGATCCTCTTCTTTCTTCTTCGCAGTCGACAGTGGAGGCGGCGGAAGAACGGCCGGCACCGCAGGTCCAGGGGCCTTCTTTTCCGCTCCCGCCTGTTTCGCCGGGCGCTGTTTCTGCATCGATCTGCGCGTCTGCGCCATCACGAGGAAACCGAGAGAACAGACAAGAAAAAATGAGATCAAGACATTTTTCATCGTATCGGCCTCCATTAACGGACCGTCGGCACAGATTGGCCGGGAAACATCCATTCTATACGCAGAATGTGTACAGGCGGTTACATTCTAGCTTCTATGATACTGGCGTTTTTGGCCTTCGATCACCTAAATTGTGACCAACAACATTGTCGCGGTGGCGGAATGCAGATTTTTCGGTCCGGCGGCGTCGCAAAAATTTTACTTGATTGTCTTTCGAAATGGGTCTATTCTCAGGGAAAGTTATGCGCCGTATACTCCTTCATTTCCCGATCGTGATCGTCACATTCGCCGCAGCCTTGTTGCTGACTCCCTATGGCCCAAACTCCGGGATACGCGGGCTGGCAAACCAGATAGTTTCAATTCGGGCCGCCCAGGAGCTACCCAGCCGTGGGATCTCCCCGCTTTACGGTACTTGGGGCGGTACGGATGCGGCAGTGATCGAACTACGGGAAAACTACGTCATGGATGTTGAACGAGGAATGGCATACCATTACCGCGTTCTTGACGAATTCCGCTACAGGGACGGCGGGAAGGCATGCCTGATCGAGGTGTACGATATTAAGCCCGGCAGCAATCTAAGAAGGTTCATGTATCTGGCTGTTAACAGCGGCAGCATGAATTACTTTGGCTACAGCTCGTGGGAAGATTATGAATACGGCAACGCCTCGGCCTCGATCAGCCTGTCAAGGCGAATGCTGGAGTAGTAGGCTCCTCTTTACGACGTATAGGACAGCCGAGATGCATGATGTCTCGGCTGTTTTGGTCTCTGAAGTTTTCTGCAGGTCAACGAACCCAACGGACGCAGCATTCATCAAGATCACGCCTTCAGTCGATCGAGCCGTTTAAGTATAATTGAACCCCAATGGAAGACATTATAACCGTTGTTGGCGGCGGCTTAGCCGGTGTGGAAGCCGCGTGGCAGGCGGCTGAGGCCGGGGCGAGGGTTCGGCTGTATGAGATGCGGCCCGTTTTGCAGACGCCGGCTCACAGGACAGATAAGCTGGCGGAGATCGTTTGTTCGAACTCGCTGAAATCAGACGAACCGGGTTCGGCGCCTTATCTCTTAAAGGAAGAACTTCGACGCGGAGGTTCTTTGGTGCTCGAGGCTGCGGCGGCCACGCGTGTCCCGGCCGGAGCGGCCTTGTCGGTCGATCGGGCGAAGTTTGCCGAGCTTATCACTGAAAGGATAGAGCGGCATCCGAATATTGAGATCGTCCGCGAGGAGGTAAAGTCGATCGCGGAATGTGGACGGCGGAATGCGGATCCCAGTTTGTTTTCGGTCGATCAGTCGATCGAAAGCCCGACAATTATCGCGACCGGGCCATTGACCAGTGATGCTTTGACTTCGGACATAATGCGCTTGACGGGAGATGATCAGCTTTATTTTTACGATGCCATCGCGCCCATCGTGGCGGCCGATTCTATCGATATGTCCGTCGCCTTTAAGGCCGCGCGTTACGGCAAGGGCGGCGATGATTACATCAACTGTCCAATGTCGCGCGAGGAGTATCAGACATTTTATGATGCGTTGATCGAAGCGAAGTCGGTACCGCTCAAGCGGTTCGAAGAAACACGATGGTTCGAAAGCTGCCTGCCGATCGAGGAGATCGCCCGCCGCGGCGTTGACACGCTCAGGTTCGGCCCGATGAAGCCCAAAGGCCTGGTAGACCCGCGAACTGGTGCCGAGCCGTACGCCTGCGTCCAGCTTCGACAGGAAAACTTGATGGCCGATGCATATGGATTTGTCGGGTTTCAGAATCATCTCCGATATGGTGAACAGGAACGCGTTCTGCGGCTAATACCGGGCTTGCAAAACGCGGACTTTCTCCAGTTCGGCCAGATCCATCGCAACACCTTCATTAATTCGCCGAAGATCTTGAACGAAACGCTGGCGACACGGTCGAATCCCCGTTTGTTCTTTGCCGGACAGATCACCGGCGTCGAAGGCTATGTCGAATCGGTCGCGACCGGCTGGCTTGCCGGGCTAAACGCGGTTCGCGTCCTGCGTGGCCAGCCGATGCTGACGGCTCCACCGATATCGGCCATCGGCGCCCTGTGCCGCTATGTTTCAAATGTCGAGACAAAGAATTTCCAGCCCGTCAATATAACGTTCGGCCTGCTTGAGCCGCTGCCTGTCGAATTACGAAAGAAACATCGGAACAAACGCGAACGGCACATGGTACAGGTAGAACGGGCATTGAAGGATTGGGACGGGTTTCTTGCGGGCACTTTTCCGCGGGCCGAAGCACAAGGATAGCCCCTATTTGAAATCTGACGATCACAGTCATGGAGCCAACCGCCCTACTCATCATCCTCGCGATCTTTGTCGTTGCCGTTCTCTACTCGTCAGTCGGCCACGGCGGAGCGTCAGGATATTTGGCGGTGATGGCGTTCTTTGCCGTTGCGCCGGAAATCACACGGCCTACGGCATTGGTGCTGAATCTTTTCGTCGCCTCGATCGCAACAGTGCAGTTTTGGCGTGCGGGCTATTTTTCGTGGCGGTTGTTCTGGCCATTTGCCGCCACGTCGATCCCGTTTGCCTTCATCGGCGGGCTCATCCACATGCCGACAAACTTGTATAAGATCGTCCTCGGATTGGTACTGTTGTTTGCCGCATTCAGGCTCGCATGGAAGTTTGCTTCAGACAACGACGAGGCAAGCAGGCCAAGGTTCTTGTATGCACTGATCGTCGGAGCGGGCATCGGCCTTCTCTCAGGTTTGGTAGGTGTGGGAGGCGGGATATTTCTGACACCGGTGCTGTTGCTGATGCACTGGACCGAGACAAAGACGGCCGCCGGTATTTCGGCCCTCTTTATTTTTGTGAATTCTGTTGCCGGCCTCACCGGACGATTTTATGCGAATCCCTTTCTGCTTGAAACCCTGCCGTCGTCCGTTTGGTTCTGGATAATTGCCGCCGTTATTGGTGGAATGGCAGGCTCTCTTCTCGGTGCTACAAAGTTCAATTCGCTCATGCTACGTCGCGTGCTCGCGCTTGTGTTGCTATTCGCCGCGGTCAAATTGATCTTCGTCTAGCCGGCCCACAAAGAATGCCGCAGTTCGGCCAGGCAAATAATTTCCTGTTTCCGCCGTCAAAGAATTGGCCGGTCCGAAAATTCCGACGAAACCGTTTTGACCGGATTTCGTTTATTATACGAGAGCGGAACCGAAATACCGCCGGCAAATATCTAATCGATGAAGTTTGTCCCCATCATCATTCTAATACTGACCGGCGCGGTGTTCGCGCAGTCGGGCAGGAACAAACCGCCGGAGCAGCCTTCGGCAAGCCCTAAGCCGGCCCCGCGAACTCCGATCAAATACAATCCGACCCAGCACCCGGAAGCGGCCGCAACACCGACACCGCCAGTTAAGCCAGCAAATGACGGCGACATAATTAAGGTTGATTCGACCCTTGTCCCGGTACCGGCAACCGTGATCGACGCAAACGGACGCAGCGTCCCCACCTTACGGCTTGAGGACTTTGAACTCAAGGTTGACGGGAAAACAGTACAAATAACGGAACTTTCCCGCTCAGAATCTCCCATTCGCCTGGTAATGCTTTTTGACAATTCCTCTAGTGTCTCTATTGCCCGCGAATTTGAGAAAAAGGCAGCAATCCGCTTTTTTGACCGCATCATCCGCCCAAACAAGGATCTCGCGGCCCTGTTCAGCGTCGCTACATTCAGCCGTTTGGAACAGCCGCTGACCAACGATGTCGGCATGCTGACCCGTTCGGTCGATGCCTTCCCGCCGCCAGAGGGGGCCACCGCGCTGCTTGATGGCATTATCAAGGCGGCGGAATATCTCGGTGAAGTGCAGGGACGCCGCGTTGTGGTGATCGTGTCGGACGGCGACGACACTTACTCCGATTCCACACTTGACCAGGCCTTGCGCTCGCTGCAGACTACGAACTGTCAGGTCTATGTTGTCAAGACAACCGATTTCGAGAATTATGTTCGAACCCGTTCGCGAACAGGAAACGCAAATGTTCGCCAACTTGCCGCTGAACGGCGGATGTTGGAAATAGCCGCTCAAACGGGCGGTCGGGTTTACTCGCCTATCGACGAAAAAGAGCTCGACGAAGCCTTCCGCCAGATATCGGCCGAACTTTCGCAGCAGTACATCCTGAGCTATTACCCGGACGCGGCGGGTGAAAAACGCGGCGAGTTTCGGCAGATAGCTTTAGCGGTCAAGAATAATCCCAATGTGGAGGTGCGCACGCGGAAGGGATATTATTTACCGAAGAAATGACCGTGGCGTCTACTTTCGGTATGCTGAACAAACTCATTGGCCAATTCCTTGAACATTTGACGCACGAGCGGAATATGAGCCCGCATACCCTGCGGAATTATGCGAGCGATCTGGCTCAGTTTCGCGAACATCTGTGTGCGATAGAAAACCGGACTGACATTGACATAAAAGACATCGACCGGTTAACCATTCGCGAATGGATGGCATCGCTGCATAATGATCATAAGAAAACCTCGGTCGCGCGAAAGTTGGCGAGTCTGCGGACTTTGTTCCAGTTTCTCATCCGTGAAGGCGTAGTGGACGTGAACCCGGCAAAACTGGTGGCCACGCCCAAGATCGAGCGTAAACTGCCGAATCATCTTTCGGTCGAGGACGCCGTCCGCTTTATCGAAACCCCGGATACCACCACAGACCTCGGCCGGCGCGATCGGGCGATCATTGAATTTCTGTATGCCACCGGCATTCGCGTTGGCGAACTGGTCAATATCAACCTAAAGGATATCGATTTTCGCGAACGCCTTGTCCGCGTCATGGGCAAACGCAAAAAGCAGCGGATCGTCCCGTTCCACGAACACGCCCTGCAGGCTTTAATGCACTATTTATCAGAGACCCGGCCCGCATTTCTTAACAACGCTCCCGTCGGTGTACGCAACGATCAGGCAGTCTTTCTCAATTATCGGGGCACGCGCCTCACGACTCGCAGCGTCGGCCGAATGATCGACAAATACATAAAGCAGTGCGCGGACATTCACGATATTTCGCCGCATAGTTTGCGCCACACATTCGCGACGCATCTGCTGGATTCGGGTGCCGACCTGCGGGATATTCAGGAACTCCTCGGCCACGCCCTGCTATCGACAACGCAGATATACACGCAGGTCTCAATGGAAAAAATGATCGCCGTGTACGACAAAGCACATCCGAAGGCGTGAAAGTTTTGGGATTTGAGGTTGCGGATTTGGAATTGCCGCTCCTATCGTCTTACATCTTCAAAAACTTCTTTGACTTGACCGGATCATTCATTATCTCGCCCCAATTTTCCAGGGGCTGTGCGGAAAGGTTGTTAATTTGGTATGTGAGCCGCTTTCCCTGCATCAAAAAAACTCGGCCGTTCCATTTATATCGCGAACGGGTGAAATAGATCGGGCAGCAAAGCTGTTCTTCATCGCCGGTTATCTTGCCTGTTTCAGACTGGCCGAGAACAAATCGGTCCTGGCCATAGAGCTCAACGACGACCTCGCCGTTCTCCATCCTTATATCTTTCATTCCCCCATCGGCCCGGTCGCCAGTGCGAAAATTCCAACGCAGTTCTGGTTTGTTGTCGTTCCAACCGTACACATAGGCCAGTTGAGGGATGGCGTTGCCGCCAGTCTCGACCTTTAGAACAACAACCGCCTCATCCTGGCCGTCGCCATCGGTGTCCATATATTTTGCGGTGACATAAGACATTCCTATCCGCCGCTCAGACCGTGCCTCGGCCTTTTCTTCGGGACTCATTTCTTCCTGGACATCACGGAACCTAGGTTCAAGTTTTCCATTTACCAGTGTGATCTCATCGCCATCGGGATGCTGCCAGCCTCGCGGCAGAGGATATGTAAAATTACGAAAGTCGAACTGCCCGAGAGGCGAGCTGGTACTCTTGTCGCGATCATTAAGAAGCTCGGCCTGAAGGTCAGGCATCGACGGCGAGGGCTGTGGGACAGGCTCTTTGAAATTTTTCTGCGGAACGGGACCCGGTTCGACAACAGCCGATGACCTCTCAGCTTGAGTGCCCTCGCATGAAGCGGCAAACAAAAGAACTGCAATAGCGAGAAAGGCCGCTATATCTTTTATCGGATTTTTCATCTGAATGTTTCTAACCAGAACCGTCTCAGAAGAATGGAAAATAGCTGGAAGCTGTGAGCTAAAAGCTATCAGCTATTCCTAACGTCTTCTGAACACATCGCAATTCAAGCCCGGGTCAAACTTCGGTATTTGATCCGGTGCGGCTGGTCGGCGTCGTGGCCGAGGCGGCGTTTGCGGTCGGCTTCATATTCGGTGTAATTACCGTCAAAATATTCAACATGGCTGTCGCCTTCGAACGCGAGAATGTGGGTGGCGATGCGGTCGAGAAACCAGCGGTCGTGGCTGATGACGACAGCGCATCCGGCAAAATTTTCGAGTGCTTCCTCGAGCGCACGCATGGTGTTCACATCAAGGTCATTGGTGGGCTCGTCTAATAATAATACATTCGCACCCGATTTCAACATTTTTGCGAGGTGTACGCGATTGCGCTCGCCGCCCGAAAGCTGGCCGACACGTTTTTGCTGATCGGCGCCGGAAAAATTGAATTTCGAAACATACGTGCGAGCGTTCATTTGCTTTTTGCCAAGCGTGACGAAATCGAGGCCGTCTGATATTTCGTCGAAAAGCGTTTTATCGCCGTCAAGGCTGTCGCGCGACTGATTGACATAGCCAAGCTTCACCTTTTCGCCAACCTTGAACGTGCCGGAGTCAGCCGTTTCCTGGCCGGTGATCAGCCGAAAAAGAGTCGTTTTGCCGGCTCCGTTTGGGCCGATCACGCCAACAATGCCGCCCTTTGGAAGCGAGAATTCGAGGCCTTCAAAAAGAACTTTATCGCCAAATGATTTTGAAACGCCGTGAGCCTCGATCACATTATTGCCCAGACGTTCGCCGGGCGGAATATAGATCTCAAGCTGATCGGCCCGCTTTTCGGATTTCGACGCTACCAATTCTTCATAATCGTCGATGCGCGCCTTCGATTTTGCGTGGCGTCCTTTCGGCGCCATGCGAATCCATTCAAGTTCGCGTTCGAGCGTCTTTTGCAGCTTATCTTCGGCACGCGCTTCCTGTGCAAGCCGCAGGCTTTTCTGCTCAAGCCACGACGAATAATTCCCTTCGTACGGTATGCCGCGGCCGTAATCGAGTTCGAGTATCCAGCCGGCAATATTGTCGAGAAAATAACGGTCGTGGGTGACGGCGATGATCGTGCCTTCGTATTTTTGCAGATGCTGTTCAAGCCATCCGACCGTTTCGGCATCGAGATGGTTTGTCGGCTCATCGAGCAGGAGAATGTCGGGCTTCTGGAGCAGCAACCGGCACAGCGCAACGCGGCGTTTTTCACCGCCCGAAAGCGTGTTGACCGGCGTGTCCGCCGATGGACAGCGGAGAGCGTCCATTGCCATTTCGAGACGCGAATCAAGATCCCACGCGTCGGCGTGATCCAGAGCTTCCTGTACCTTGCCCTGGCGCTCGATGAGCGCGTTCATCTCATCGTCGTCCATCGGCTCGGCAAATTTGGCGTTGACCTCTTCGTATTCCTTGAGCAGATCGACCGTCGATTGCACCGCTTCCTCAACGACCTGCTGCACGGTCTTCGATTCGTCCAGCTTCGGTTCCTGTTCCAAATAACCGACCGAATATCCCTTTGAAAATACGACCTCACCGTTAAACTCAGTATCCTGCCCCGCGATTATTTTCAACAGCGTAGATTTACCTGATCCATTCAATCCCAAAACGCCGATCTTGGCGCCGTAAAAGAACGAAAGATAAATGTCCTTCAGGACCGGCTTCTTGTCGTAAAACTTGCTGACCTTGACCATCGAAAAGATGATCTTGTTTGGTTCGTTAT
>JADYZI010000038.1 GCA_020853255.1 Acidobacteriota bacterium | reverse complement strand
TGGAACGCGATTCGGCATATCATCAGGGGACGGTTTGGGCATGGCTGATCGGTGCATTTATCGATGCGTACCGCAAGGTGAATGGACAAGGCCCGGCGACGGAAAAGCGGGTCGATCAAATGCTCTCAGGCTTCCGATCACATCTTTCTGAGGCCGGGTTGGGGCAGATCTCAGAGATATTTGACGGCGACCCGCCGCATAAACCACGCGGGTGCTTTGCACAGGCATGGAGTGTGGCTGAGGTGTTGAGGGTATTAAGCGGCGGACCTGAGATTTGAGATTTGAAATTCGAGATCTGAGATCAGAGCTTGACGAACGGATTATTTGAAGATAAACGCGATTGCGAATATCTTAGGACTATATGCCCAAACATGTCTTTGTCTCCCTTATAATCATTACTCTGTCCGTGATCATGGCCGCTGCACAAAACCCCGCAGAGCTTGCTGACCTTTGGGAAAGCGAGCACGTCACCAATATCTTGCCCTCGAACGTAAGGCATTCCGACCTGGCAGCGTATATCGACGGGTTGAAAGGCTCTGGTGTTAGAGCGGCCAAGGTCGGACAGAGCGGAGAGAACCGCGACATTTACCAGCTTGAATTCGGCAAAGGGCCGTTGAAGGTCTTTCTATGGTCGCAGATGCACGGCGACGAACCGACGGCGACGTCGGCACTGATCGACCTGTTCGCTGTTCTGCAGCGAAACCGTGATAAAGAATGGGTCAAAAGGATCGAGAATACCTTGACCATTCGTGCGGTCCCGATGCTGAATCCGGACGGTGCCGACCAGTACATACGCCGTAATTCGCAAGGGCTTGATATAAACCGCGACGCTTTGAATCTCAAATCGCCGGAGGCAAGGCTGCTCAAGAAGCTACGCAGCGAATGGTCGCCAAACGTTGGCTTTAACCTCCACAATCAGAACGCTTTGACAACCGCGGGACCAACGAACAAGCAGGCGGCCATCTCATTCCTGGTCGTATACGGCGACGCACAGAAGACAGCCAGCGAAGGCCACAAGCGCAACAAGCGCCTGGCTTCGGCGATGGTCAAGGCCATCGAGCCCTATATCCCGGGCCATATCGGCCGCTATGAAGATGAGTTCACCGCAACGGCGTTCGGCGACAATTTTTCAGCGTGGGGCACGCCGGTCATCCTGATCGAAACCGGCGCACTTTACGGCAAGTCAGAGATGTTTTTGGTAAAGATGAACTTTATCGCCATCGGAACGGCATTAAGGTCATTGGCCGATGGCAGTGAGCAGGGTTTTGGCCCGGCGGAATACCTTTCGCTGCCAAACAACGCCTCCGGCAAGCTGATGAACTTTATCTTTCGCAATGCGACCATGCCGCTGGTCAGCACCAACGAAAACGGGACCGAGAGCGTCAAATTGCTGATCGGCGATATTGGAGCCAACACCGAACGCCGCCGCGCGGAATTTGCGGCACCGGCAATAATCCGCCGGATCGGTGATCTATCGGCCGTTTTTGGCCTTGAAGAATACGACGCGCGGAATTTTTATGCCGTTGGCAGATTTCAGCCTTTGTCAGCGGGCAAATTTGGCGAGATACTGTTCTATAAGAAAGACCGCCAGATCGACTGGACCGCGGCCGACCTTGAAGGTAAGTTCCCGCCCGATGCGATCTTTTCGCTCGGCCAGTGGATCAAGGGCGACGGCGTGGTTCCAAAGAAATAGTGCTCGAATTTCTCAAAGTCAAAAACATCGCGTTGATCGACGAGATCGAGATCGAGTTCGGCGACGGCCTGAACCTGCTCACCGGTGAAACTGGTTCAGGCAAATCGATCATCGTCGATAGCCTCGGCACGCTGACAGGCGGCCGTGTTTCGTCGGACCTGATAAAGGCCGGTCGCGAAAGTGCACAGATCGAAGGGCTTTTTTCGGTCCGCGCAAGCGCAAGGCTGCGTGAGATAACAGATTCGTTTGGGATTGAATTAGATGGTGGTGACATTGTCGAGCTTATCGTCCGCCGGGAGCTTTCCCTATCAGGAAAGAACCGCATTTTTATCAATGGCCAGCTTGCAACGCAGGCGGTATTAAAGCTCATCGGCCCGTTCCTTGTTGCCATTCACGGCCAGGGAGAGCATTCGACGCTGTTTGAAACCGCCAGCCACACGGAAATGCTCGACAATTTTGCCGGCGTCGACAAGGAACTTCGGGCAACGGCCGAGGCATATTGGCGGCTGGAAGAGACGCGGAAAGAACTTGCGTCATTGCGGGCAAGCGATGCGGAAAAACTACAGCTGCTCGACCTTTTGCGGTTTCAACTGCATGAGATAGAAGCTGCCGCGCTTCGTTCCGGTGAGGATGCGGAAATGACAGAAGAGAAACGGCGGCTGAATAACGTCGAAAAGCTTTCCGCTCTTAGCGGCGACGCATATTCGCTGTTATATGAGGAAGAGAGTTCGACCGTAGCGACGTTGGAAAAGGCATCCAGAAAGATCGAGGAGCTCGCCAGTTTCGACCCAAGGTTTGGCGATTATCTCGAAAGCCTGCAAACGGCACTTGCGGTTATCGAAGACCTTGCGGTCACGACGCGCGATTTTGGTTCACATCTTGAATTTTCGCCCAAACGGCTTGAGGAGATCGAGGGCCGGCTTGCTGAAATTTCACGCCTTACCCGAAAATACGGCGGGTCGATCGAAAGTGTGCTCGAGCATTTGAAAGATTCGCAGCAGCGGCTTGAGAAAATAGAAACATCAGAGCTGCGTGAGAAAGAGCTCCGGGCCGAGTTGGCGGCAAGGCGAAGCGATTATGTCGCGACGGCGGCTAAACTCCACAACAAACGCGTAGCGGCGGCGGCAAAATACGCAAAGGCGGTTGAAGAGGATCTTAAGGCCGTCGCGCTCGAGAAGGCGAGATTTGAAGTGCGGGTCCAGGCGCCGGCAGCGATGGACGAAGAAGGTTTCGCCGGCTTTTCCGCGAACGGGTTCGACAAGATCGAATTTTACTTTTCCGCGAATCCGGGCGAGGCTCCAAAGCCGCTTGCCCGCGTTGCATCCGGCGGCGAGGCCTCGCGGCTGATGCTGATCCTGAAAACGACCGCCGGACGCAACGGCTCTGAAACTGCGACCGTTTTTGACGAGATAGATGCGGGCATCGGCGGCCGTGTGGCTGAGGCGGTCGGCGCAAAGTTGAAGGCTCTTTCGGCAAGCCAACAGGTCTTGTGCGTTACGCACCAGCCCCAGGTCGCCTCAAAGGCAGATAAGCACTTTGTCATCGAAAAGATGATGAAAAAGGACCGGACCAATATTACGGTCCGCGAGCTCGGCCCGAACGAGCGCATCGAAGAAATAGCCCGTATGCTCGCCGGCGAAAAGATAACCAACGCGGCGAGAGAAAACGCACGCGAAATGATTGCCGGATAGGATAGGTCTTGCCGCGGATCTGCGCGGATAGCACGGATATGAGCCATGATATTCTCGGTACTTAGATCTGTCCGATTAGTAAATCCGCGTCATCGGCGCTGATCCGCGGCAAAAATTCTTCCTTATCTTCAAACTATGCCAGCTGAGATATTAGTCAATGTAGTTCGCGGCGAAACGGTCGAATCGGTCCATCGCGGCCATTTGATCGTGATCGATGGCCATGGTGACACGGTCGCGTCGGCCGGCGATCCAGAGACGGTCACGTTCCTGCGCTCGGCGGCAAAACCGTTTCAGGCGATGCCGTTCATTACCAGCGGAGCGGCGGACGAGTTCGGGTTTTCTGACGAAGAGATCGCTCTTGCATGTGCCTCGCATTCAGGTGAAGCGCGGCATGTGCGCATCGCACAATTGATGCTTGAGCGCATCGGTTTGACCGAAGCACATCTTCGCTGCGGCACGCATCTTCCATTCGCCGAAAAGGAGGCCGAACGAATGCTTCGGGCCGGCGAGCATCCGACGCAATTTCACAACAACTGTTCCGGCAAACACGCGGCGATGCTTGCGCTTGCAAAGTATCTTGACGCCGACCTCGCGGCCTATGACGCTATTGGCCATCCGGTCCAGCGGGTGATCTTGAAAACGGTCGCGGATCTTGCGGAACTGCCTGAGACCGAGATCGCCCTTGCCATTGACGGCTGCGCGGCACCGAACTTTGCGATGCCAATATCGGCGATGGCGCGAAGCTTTGTCAATCTGGTCGCACCGGCGAAATTCGATGAAAACACGCAGGCAGCCTGCCGGCGGATCGTTGATGCAATGACGCGATTTCCGGAACTCATCGGCGGCACCGAGCGCCTCGACACAATGATAATGCAGGCCGCGCCGGGCCGCGTTCTCTCAAAGGTCGGAGCCGACGGTGTTTGGCTCTGCGGCGTTCTCCCATCCGAAAAATACCCAGCCGGCCTCGGCATCGCTCTAAAAATAGAAGACGGCGACGACAAACGCGCCCGTCCCGTCGTTGCCGTCGAACTCCTGCGGCGGCTTGGGATTTTGTCCGATCATGACCTAACCGACGTGTCGCCAATGCCGATCAAAAACCGCCGCGGCGACACAGTCGGCCGTACCGAAGCATCGCCTCTCGGAATCGTTGATAATAAACAGAACTGAGCGTTTATGAACGACGCTCAGTATTAATAAGTAGTTCGGAGCTTCGTGGTTTAATCGCAATCGTCGTCTATGCTGAAAGAAAAATACGAGTTTGAACTTTTCGCCGATTATCACCAATTTTATTTGCAGGACGAAGAAGCCGATGGCGATTTGTCTGATAGTTGGACTGAGCAAGCGACACAAGATTTACTGGCTCTTGCGCCCGGAACTATCGGCGTTGGCACAGTGCGGCGCGATATGGATGTTCCCGTTACTATCGAGATTCACGACGGCGAACCGCAAGAAGATTTGACTTCGTGGCATCACATAACCGAATGTAGCATTGACGTTCCTTCGGGAAAGATTGTTGTCGCTGGCTGCACAGATTACTTTCCTGATGCGGATCGTATTTCGGTTGAACCCGGAGTTTATCAGGCGCGAATTTTTTATGGCGAACTTTACTCTTTGAACGAAGACGGCTTAGACGGGGACGACAACTACAAGGTTGCGTTATGGCGTGGTGAAACGACAAGTCCGAAAGTTATCAAACGGCGTGTTGAAAATTAACGCGCACCGAACAAGTTATTGGACGTGAGGCCGAAACAGCGACTTTCTTATCAACGGGTCTTTTTAACTCGGAGTTGCGTGTAATCGGTTTGTTTAGTTTATGCCGCTGACCGCGAGAAAAATTTGCTGGTGGTTCAGCCATGAGCGCAGAGTTGCTGTTTGACCAGAACTTGTCGCCTAAACTTATCAAGCGGCTTGCGGACTTGTATCCGAACTCCGACCATTTGGATCTGCTTGGGCTTGGCGAAGCCAACGACTCGGTTGTTTCGGAACATGCCTAGCAAAACGGCTTTATCGTCATAACGAAAGACGCTGACTTTGCAGGCTTGAGCGTGCTTCGGTGGTTTCCGCCAAAGATCGTATGGATCCGTCGCGGAAACTGCTCGTCAAACGATATCGAAAGAATCTTGCGCGACTACAACTCTCAGATCGAAGATCTCAAAGCCGACTTGAATTCGGGAATCTTGACTCTTTTCTAATAGGACGTATTTGAAAATAGCGGACAAGCGTATTTGCAATTGGACTTGAGGGTGAAACATCGCCTTTCTTATCAAGTGGTCTTTCTACCCTAAACTAGCGGGTCGTTGGCTTCACCCCACGTAATCGCTGCCGTTATGCTTTTGCGTTAGGATTCGAAAGCTGTAGTCCCGGAAAGCGCCTGAAATCGCGGGTCGGTGATAGCTATGGTTTTTTGCCTGCCGCAACTATTTCTCGACCGGAAAGGGTTGAATCTCGCGTTGCCTCTCATCTTCAATACCACCGTTAGCAAGACCGATTCGAAACAACTCGTTGACAACCAGTTCAAACGATCTGTCAGGTTCATTTTCTAGAATCTCTTTAATGGCAGCCGCTACATCTTCGTCAAGTTCTAGTGTCATCTCCATAGCTGTATCTCCTTCAAAAAGGAACCTAATTATGACACGGTTTGTCCATAGAGTCTTTTAAACTCGTTTCGCCCAAAGGCCATATCGAGCCACATGTTTGAGAGTTTTTCCTGGATGCTGTTTGCACGCAGGCGGTCGTTCAGGTTTTTGAAATCGACGAAGTCTAGGTGCTGGTCCTGGTTAAAGCACGAGAACACGAAGAACTCCTCGCCGGTGTGCGGGTTTACGTGGCGTTGGAGGCATTGGGCGCAGACCTCTTTCATCATGCACTGCATGGGCGAGTTGATAGAGCCTATAGCGACATGTTCCTGTTTCAGGTAAGGTTTGAGCGTCGTATGTCGGGCTTCGCGGACGCCGTTCATCATTCGGTCGGAACCGATGGCAATTATACGATCGACATCTTTCAAACTCAGCCGCGTTTGCCCGAAACGGCCTTCGGCGTAGGCGACCATTGCCTGGACGATGTTTCCGCGAAAATGCGAATCCTGCGGCCGCATCGGGCGGATCTCGGCGCCCGTGTCGGTCGACCAGACGACCTGGTCTGTCGCCTTTTCGATCTCCTGCCGTTTGAAAAGGTCTTCGCCCTGTTTGTAGCCAGCAAAATAGATAACGTGGTTGTTGTTGTCGCGGAGCGCCCGGGCGATCGAGAAAAGCACGGCGTTACCGAGACCGCCGCCAGCGAGAAGCACGGTCTCATTCTCAGGGATCTCGGTCGGCGTTCCGGTCGGGCCCATGACAAGGACCTCTTCGCCTACTTTTAACAAAGAACAAAGCCGGGATGACGTTCCCATTTCGAGAACGATCATCGAAAGCAAGCCTTTCGCTTCGTCCACCCACGCACCGGTCAGGGCGAGGCCTTCCATAACAAGCCTATTGCCTTCGACGACGGGTGCGGTCGTCTCAAAATTTTGCAGCCGATAGAACTGCCCCGGCTCGAATTTTCTCGCCTGGAGCGGGGCCTTCACCACAACATCCACGATCGTCGGCGTCAGGCGTTCGACCTTTACGACGAAGGCACGAAGTTGCTCGTCGAGGGTTGCGATTAGTTTCTCAAAACTCCCCTCCTTACGAAGGATGGGTGGACCGGCGTTTTGTGCCGGGATGGGGTGGTTGTCATGTTGAATATCCACCCAGTTCGACCCACCCACTGACGAAAGAATCACCCCGTCATCCGCATCAAAAGACGATGCAGATGCCACCCCTCCTTCGTATCGAGGGGAGCTTTTTGCGACCTCATCAGCAAACAATTCAACAACTTTCTTGTAGCCGTGTTTGGCCGATGCCATGGCTTTTACTACGTTTCCGGCATACTTGGGGTGATTGTCGCCGTAATAGCTAATGAATTTTCCGTCGTGTTCATAGGATGTGAAAAATCCGGTCTCGCCTTTGTTGACCGGTACGACGTGAAACTGGCCGTCGGCCTCTTTTGTAAGA
The DNA here is from genome assembly GCA_020853255.1 of Acidobacteriota bacterium. The sequence continues at coordinate 6,717 of JADYZI010000038.1, read as the reverse complement.
CGGTACGGCTGAAAGAACTGCCGCCATTCATCAAGCTGGAATGTGCCCGGCTTTTCCTTTTCATAGATGACATTTGGCGATGTGCCCGCCGCGACGCAGACCGTGCGGGCCGGGAATTCGCTCATTTCGCCCGTTTTCTCAAATTTGCCCGTGTTGGATTTGTATTCAAGCCGTTCGAAAACAAGCGCCTTTACGGCGTTATACTCATCCGGCACGGCTTCCTTCGGATTCATGCATTCAACAAAATCGATGCCTTCTTCGAGCGCTTTCTGAACCTCTTCGTGATTAAGCCGATAAGCGGGCGAATCCTGCAATCGTTTTCGATATATGAGCGAAACGCCGCCCCATGAGCGGACCAGCGAAACAAGGTCAGGCTCTTCACCAACGGCCGCGGCCCGCAGCCTTTCCGCACGGACGAGCCGCCCATGCTCCAGAAATTCTTCGAGCACGCCGCGTTCTTCCGCGTCGAATCGCTCAAGCACCTTTTCCGCCCCAAACTCGGCCGATATCGCTTCAAACCGTTCCAGCATTTTCTCGACCTGGACGGGATAATACGCAAATAGCTCGGTCGCGGTGTCTATGCCGGTCAGTCCTCCGCCGATCACCACCGCGGGCAGGCGCACCTGAAGGTTTGAAAGCGTGTCCTTTTTGAACGCTCCGGTAAGTTGCAATGCCATCAGAAAATCCGATGCCTGGCGTATGCCGCGGATCAGATTGTTCTTCATCGGAACGATCGTCGGCCGGCCCGCTCCGGTTGCGATAGCTATATGGTCGAACCCAAAATCCCACGCGTCCTCGATCGTCAGCGTCCCGCCGAACCGGATTCCGCCATACGCCCTAAACCGTTCTCGCCGCGACAGCATCAGCTGCATCATGTTCAGGAAATTCTTATCCCAGCGGACAGTGATGCCGTATTCGGATACGCCGCCAAAGCCGGACAGGATACGTTCATCAAGCTGCTCGGTGATCTCCGAGATATTTCGGATCGGCTTTGGGCAGAAATAAGTTGAAGTAGGGCCGTCAGCCGTATTGTGTGAGCTGTCAGATCTTCCTATCCATTCCGCGGGCAGCGGTTCGATCTTCAGCCCATCGACGCCGACCACGCCAAATCCTTCATTCAAAAGATAGTGGGCCAGCGTATATCCGGCCGGCCCGAGGCCGACGACCATCACATTTTTGCCGTTGTAGGGCAACGCGTAGGGCCGTTCAGCATTGAGCGGATTCCACCGCGTGAGCAGCGTGTAGATCTCAAAACCGTATGGCAGCTCAAGTACATCGGTCAGCGTGTGCGTTTCTGCCAGCGGAATGTTGACGGGCTCCTGTTTCTGGAAGATGCAGCCCTTCATGCAGTCGTTGCAGATGCGGTGGCCTGTCCCGGCGCACATCGGGTTATCGAGGGCGACCAGCGCAAGCGATCCGATCGAATCACCCTGCCGTTTGAGAAGGTGCATTTCAGAGATCTTTTCTTCCAGCGGGCAACCGGCGGCCATTATGCCTAGCGGGTTGCTTTTGACCGAGCCGTCTTTTTCGTGAAGCCCCGTCGAGCACGAATCCTTGCCGCGCTCATGGCAGATCAGACAGTAATCAACTTCGTACAGCGAATCGCGCATCGTGCCCCGATCATCCGTAAGCTTAAAGCCGTCACGCCGGCGAAGTTCTTCATCGCGGCCACGCATGATGTTGTGCAGTTTGGGTTCCGGATGGATCAGATGGACGAGATTTTGATAATCGAGCGGATGGGCGACCTTAAATGCTGCCCACCGTTTTTCCTTCTTGTAGAACTCATTCGCCGACCAGGCCTCGAGCAGCATCAACGCCGCCTTCACGATCAGCAGATCGCCCGACGCATCGGCCTCGAGAATGAATTCCGAAAAGACCTTGCCGAACGTTTTGTCTTTTAACCCATCGACGGCCTTTTTTAGCTTGTTGACCGTTTCCTGGACCGTCTCAGACCTTTCAAGTTCTTTTGAGATCGACTCTTCCGCATCCAGCAGCCGGGCCGCTATGCTCGCGACCGCCAGTTCCTCATCATGCACGATCGTCTCGTCAAATGCCTTGTAGCGTAGCTCAGTCAGGGCCTCGTTCAGTTCGTAGGCGGGCCGAGCCTTAAGCTGCTCTTGAGAAAATTGTTTTATCGCACGCCGCTGGACAAAGAATTTGAATTTCCAGATCGGGTTTTGTTCAAGAATTCGGTTTTCCTGTTCTTCGCGTTCTTTCGTGATCCCGAACATCCGTGCGACAAACTCCGAAAGGTGCGGTGCCGAATCGGTCAGGATCTTCGAAGCGACGCGCTTTTCATAACCTTTTCCACCGGCAGTAATGTATTTCGTCAAGGCCGTGTGAAGGAGCGGATCTTTTTCCGAAACGTCCTGATAAAACTTTTCTGCCAATTCCTTTAGCCTGATCGGGTCAAAAAGGTCCGAATAACGGAATCCAACAATGCCAAGATCAAAATCATAGTCCGCGGTTGAGTGCCTATTTGCGGAAATCGCTGTCATATATGCCTGTTTACTACAAAACATCAAAATTTAAGCAAACAGTTATTATAACATTCGCCGTCGACGCGCTGAAATCGGACATCCCTATGGAAGGTGGGCCGTCAGTTTTATTCAAAGCAGCCTAGGTTCCACGGGACAGCTTCGCGGCCATCAAATGAGCCGTTCATCAAGCGAAATTCGCGAAACGAAGGCGTGATATTCACGAAATAAGTCGCACATCGGTCGATGCAGCGGACAACAAGGCGCTGAAATTTCGTGTAAATTGGGCGTGAGTATGGTATAACCCAAGTTTACGCAGGAATTTCGAGGGAATAGTAGTTTTCAGGCAGTATGGATCAAGATCAGCGGTTGACGCCCTTACCGAAAGCGGCGGTAATGCGGGAAGTTCCGCATGAATATCCGCCCGCGTACACGTCGTACTATGACGATGAGGGAGGCGAGGGGCGGCGCTCGATAAAGCAATACATTGATGTCGTTTACAAACGGCTTCCGTGGATAATTGCGCTTACGCTGGTAGTGACCGCCGGCGCGGCGCTCTATATGTATAAGCTGCCGGCCGAGTATGAGGCTACGACGCAAATGCTGATCGAACCGCGAAGACCGAAGGTCACCTCGAAAGATGCGATCAACATAAACTTCGGCCAGGATGCCAACTACTACAACACTCAGCTCAAGCTTCTTCAGAACGCTGAATTGATGCACGACGTCGTGGTAGATCTAGGCCTTTACCGAGAACCGGACCTGTTCGGCGAAGAAACGCGCGGTATCGGGTCTGCGTTTCGCTCTATTTTTTCTAGCGATAAGTCGAAGGCCGAGGGCACGGCCACGCTTCCGGTCATAACGGAAAACGCCGCGGATGAGACCGCGAAGCCGGCGCTTACGGCCGAGGAAGATAAGCGGGCCACGCAATATGCCGGACGGCTTCTGGGCGGGCTGACGGTAACCCAGCGCGAACGGACCAACCTGGTGGATGTAAGCGTGAAAACCCTGGACCCAAAGCTTGCTGCCAGCGTTGCAAATCGCGTCGCGGAATTATTTCAGGCACAGGACGCTAGGCGCGAGACCGAGGGGGCCAAGCAGGCGAAAGACGATCTGGCGAAGTCGATCGTCGAGCTTGAACACACGATCACGAATCAGGAAGCCGACTTGATCTCGTTTATGAAAGAGAGCGACTTGCCGCTCGCTGAAAAGGGCCAGGAGTTGTCTGCGACTAGGCTGCAGGGCCTCAGCTCAACCTGGATGAAGGCGATGGAAGAGCGGCGGCAGCTTGAGACCCGCTATAACGCCGCGGTTGCCGCTAATGCTCGGGGTGAAGGCGCGAGCATTCCGGAACTGACCGAGAATGAGATATATCGCGATGCCGTCCGGTTAAGCACGGAACGCCGAGCCAAATTGCAGGAGGACATTCGTAATATTGACAAGCAGGTGCAACAGGCCGAGACCGAAAAAGCCGAACTGCTCGTCAAGTACACCGAAGAATATTGGGAAGTAAAAAAGAAAGAAGAACGGATCGCTTCGCTAAAGACCGCTCGTGAAAAGACCGAGAAAGAGGTGTCGGCGATAATCGAACGTGATAAAAATGCGGTCGATAAGGATGCGGTCAACGGTGCGCTCGTTTCAATGCGGTCGCTTCTGGATTCAAAACGCCGCGAAGAGGCCCAATCCCAGGCAGCGTATGAGAAAGAAGCTGCCCTAGCTAACGTTCAGGGAGTGGCTCAAACCCGCCTGACGACGCTAAAACGGAGCATAGACACTAACCGTAACCTGCTTGATATTTACACCCAGCGGCTTAAAGAACAGGAACTGGCCATTGCCAACAGCACGCCGGACAACATCAAGATACCGGCCAAGGCGATCCCGCCTGCCGGGCCGATCGGGCCAAAGCGGAACAGGAACATCGTCATCGCGTTTCTGCTGTCACTGGCCGCCGGCATCGGGCTTGCGTTCCTGATGGATTATCTTGACGATTCGGTCAAGACCTCGGACGACATTGGGCGCCACCTTGGGCTGCCTACACTGGCACTTATTCCCCATCACAGCGTGACGGAAAAACGACGGCTAAGCCTTGCGGCAAAAAACGGGTCCGTCGTTCCGGCCACATCGATAGTCACGCTCGAAGAGCGCCATTCGCCCATGGCCGAGGCATATCGGCACCTTCGAACTTCACTGCTGTTCTCGTCGGCCGGAAAGCCGCCGCAAACGATATTGGTCACGTCGTCCCAGCCGTCTGAAGGCAAAACCACAACAGCAATAAATACCGCCATTACGCTGGCCCAGTCCGATGCGGATGTCGTCATCATTGACTGTGACCTTCGCCGCCCGCGGCTTCATTCGTATTTCGATATGGAGAACACCCAGGGGCTGACGAACTATCTTTCCGGTGAGCAGAACACGGATCAGATGATCAAGCGCTGCAAGGATCTGCCGAAACTTCGCGTGATCACGAGCGGCCCGATCCCGCCAAACCCGGCGGAACTACTCAGTTCAGAGGAGATGAAGAAGCTGCTTCAATTCCTTCGCGGCCGCTACAAGCATGTCATCATCGACTCGCCGCCGGCCATCTCTTTCACCGACGCTGCCATACTGTCGACACAGGTTGACGGTGTGGTGATCGTTGCCATGGCGGGCAAAAGCTCGCTTCATCTGATGCGGCGGTTCAAGCAGCGGCTTGCCAACATTGGCGCCCGCATCTACGGCGTTGTGCTCAACGGCATAAAGGCGAACTCTATAGAGTACGATTATTACGGCGGCGGGTATTACGATTATTACGGCAAGAGCGAGGCGGACACCTCTACTCCTTATTTTGAAGAGACGAACGCGAAGTCGAACGGGGCTGGATGATCACTTCTGGCCCATGTAATCCGCAAGGGCCGATTCCCAATGCCGCATTGGCGGAAAACCCAGCTTCTCACTTACAAGACAGGTCAGTTTTGAACTGACAGGCCTTGGCGCCGGCCGCCGAAGGTCTTTGTATGAGGCTGGCTCGATCCGTTCCAGGTCGAATTGGCCGAGATGACAGACCGCGCGGGCAAATTCAAGATAGCTGCACCCGGGCCCGCCATTGGTCGCGTGATATACGCCGGGCAGGTCGGCTTCCGCTAGTTCACGCAACCGGGCCGCGAGGTCGTATGCAAACGTAGGCGTCCCAAAAGAATCGCTGATCGCCTTCACCGCTTCACCGTCTGCAAGCAGCCGCGGCACAGCGCTCAGAAAATTGGTCCCGCCAAGGCCGTAGATCCAGCCTGAACGAACTATTATTGAACGCGGATTGACCGCAAAAGCAAGTATCTCGCCCTCACGCTTGGACCGTGCATAGACCCCAAGCGGATTCGGCGTATCGCGCTGTGTATAAAAGTCCCGCTTTTCTCCGTCAAAAACGTAGTCGGTCGAAACCGTGACGAAAGCGGCATTTATGGATCGGCAGGCCCTTGCGAGGTTGGCGACGCCGTCCACGTTAGCTGCAAAGCAAGCCCGGATATTCGTTTCCGCTCCATCAACGTCTGTGAACGCGGCACAATTTATTACCGCATCGGGCCGAACTTCGGCGAGCTTTGCGGACACAGCTTTCTCGTCCGAAATGTCCATTTCAGAACGCGTGAGCGCAACAACAAAGTCCCCAGCGGACTTGCAATAATTTTGCACGGCTTGAGCCAACATTCCGTTGGCACCGGTTATGACCAGTTTCATTAGGACCACGGAACGACGCGAAATGACCGCCAATATTCTACCTATTGCCGTCAATATATCAAGCCGGGCGGAGCTAATGACCGCATTTAGTCATCGGTCAATATGCCGCATTTGCTTTAAAAGCAGGTCGGCATACTTTCTCGGCGAGTCAATATTGTCCAGCACAACCTTGCCGGAGGATTCGCTGGCATTGTCGATCACGATGTCGCCGAACCCCAAAAGCCGCTGCAGCAGCGAGGCCGAAACCGTAACATCCTGGATCCTGCGAAGGGGAATATTCTGGGTCGATCGGGCGATCAGGCCGCGGTCTATCTCAATGGTCGTGTCGGTCAGCGTGTACCTGACAAGTTTCTGACGGGCATGATAGAGCGCCGGTACGATCAGGAACAGCAAGCACAAGGCCAAGCCGAGCAGTACGGTCCCGCCCGCACCGAGAAGCTGCAGTACCGCTCCAACGATCAAGGCAACAATAAAGGCCGCGGCAACAGCGACCGCGTAGCCGAGGTAAACGAATTTCACCGTCGGCGTAATG
>JADYZI010000037.1 GCA_020853255.1 Acidobacteriota bacterium | reverse complement strand
GCATCAAGCGGCTAAAACTTGCCGGGCCGTTCTTTAATCTTGGGCTTATCCTATGCCTTGGCCTTTCGGTCGCGTCAATGTATATCGGCGTAGCGGCGATCATCGGTGCGTTTCTGGCCGGTATGGCGCTGTCGGAGTCGGTTGACGGCAACGACAAGATGCACCGGATGACAGGCGGCGTGACCGAGTTTTTGGTGCCGTTCTTTCTGGTAAATATCGGAATGCAGCTTGATCTTTCAGTGTTCCGCGATGTGAATGTTGTCGTTCAAGCGTTGCTCCTGACACTGGTTGCCGTCGTTACAAAATTTATCGGCTGCGGCATTGGTGCATGGGGCATGAAGGCCCGCGAAATTGCGCAGATCGGCGTCGGTATGGTCCCGCGCGGTGAGGTAGGCATCGTAGTGGCGCAGATAGGCCTGGGCCTTGGCGTGATCAGCGCAAACTTTTTTGCGGCCGTGCTTTTCATGGCCGTCGCGACAACGCTGATAGCTCCGCCGTTCATCAAAATTTTGTTCGCGGAGGATATTGACGATGACGGCGTACCGGATAATTTTGTGGAAACGGATGTATCTGAGGAATATTCGCGGATCGGGTAGGGCCAGCCTTGGCCGTCGCACGTTGGGCCTGCGACTCGGGCACGAAGGAGCGTTTTTGGCCGTGCTCGTTGGTATTATTGCCTTGGCGTCGATCTGCGCGGCGCAAAACGCGCGCCGGTCAATAGCGATCAGGACCGAACCCGGCGCAACGGTATGGATCGACGGTGTGCTGTACGGCTCTGCTTCGGATACGGGAACGTTGTTCGTCAATTCGGTTTTGCCCGGCAGGAAATCAATTCGCGTGCGGGCGGATGGATTCAAACAAGCAAATAAGGCACTCCTTCCGACGCAAAACGGCAGTGTTTCTATTCCATTGACCAAAACGACCGATGAGGCCGAGCTTGCTTTTCAAAAGGCGGAGAGGCTGATAACCGTCGATCGGCAAAAGGCGTCGGCGGCGTATGAACAGGCGATCAAACTGCGGCCGGGATATCTGGATGCTTACATCGGCCTTGTGCGGGTGCAGGTTGACGGCAGAGAATTTGAAAAGGCCGCGCGAACGATAGCTGCCGCTCGTCGGTTCAAGACGGCATGGGCAGCGTTATCGGCCGTAGAAGGCCGGATGCTGAAAAGTGTCGGCGAGGAAGAAAAGGCGGTCGCGGCATTTAAGCGTGCGATCCGCGAGGGCAGAGGCTTTCAACCTGAGGCATATGCCGGGCTTGGCCTGCTGTATAAGGAAAAGGCTGAGAACGCAGGGGCCGCGGGTGAGTCCGATCAGGAAAAGGCGCTGTATTTAGAGGCGGCAAAGAATTTGGCCCAAGCAATCGTCCAACTGTCCGGCGCACCCGACGCGGTGATCATCTACCAGATATTGGGTTTGATCTATGAAGACCAAAAACAGCCGGCAAAGGCGATCGCGGTCTATGAGGAATTTATCAGGCTTTTTCCTGACGATCCGGAATCGGAGACGTTTCAGTCGTTCATCATTCAATTAAAAAAGCAGAGGGGCGAAAATAGATAGATCGCGGCTGTGGGTGTTAAGCGTGAGGTTTTGCAATGGGGGTTATGCCCTTACTACGTGCGGGCTTCCGCATCAGCGGATGGCCGGTGCATAGTAATAGTATTTTCGGGCCCTAACTTTTGCTCGCGGTACATCTATCTTTACCACTATTTTTCTGCGGCCCCGCTTCGTTTGGTCCTCAGGATAGAACGCCAAAAGGTATTGTGAGCGGAGTTCGCCAATGATCTGTGAAAATGCGTTCGAAAGATGATCGTTCGAACCCGCCGTATAGAGTCGCCCGCCGGTGACCTCGGGCAGCAGCGAAAGGTAACGCCCGGCCCGCTCGTAAACAACGCCCGAAGGCTGGCCGCCGATCGAAGTACTGACCTGTCCCTCAGCCAACGAACGCTTTCTGGCCTCTTCGGTCACATCGGTGTAAGTATCGAATTTAATTGCATAGAACATTGAGTCGGACTCGGTCGCCAGCCGTATGGTGCTGTCGTACGTGGCGCTCGCGCTTGTCGTATCGACGCCGTCCGTAAAGAGCACGACCGCTTTTCGCCCGCGTATGGGAGCAAGATATTGCCGCAGAACGGTATCAACCGCATTGTAAACACTTGTGCCGCCGCCAACTTGTATCTTGCGAACAGCACTCATCAAAGCGTCCCGATCACCTGTAACCCCGCTCAGCAGATGTACGCGCTTGTCGAACGCCATTACGAGGGCGCGGTCGTTTGGCTGAAGCTGCTCGATAAACCGAATGGCGGATCCCTGAATGTCGGCAAGTTTGAATCGGGTCGAATCGCTCATATCCAGTACGAGAGCGACCACGATCGGCGTGTCGTTTCCGCCAAAATACGCGATCGGCTGTTCCTTGCCGTTTTCGAACACGTGAAACTGATCTTGCCGAACTCCGGATAAGAACCTGCCTTCGCGGTCCGTAACTGAAACAGGTATCGAAACCAACGAGGTCTCAATGCGTATCACAGCATCGCCGGCGGCGGGAGGTCCGTTCTGGGTGAAACCGGCGGACGCAAGAGCACCGATCAGGAAGACTAGGGATACGATCCTACTACCTTTGACGGTTTGCATTATTGCCCTTTTGCTGTGCATCCTTTCCCGATCCTAGTCTACTCCATCACCATGGATATGTTTCTGTCATTCTGACCGAATTGCCGTCAGTTCGCCAAAAAGAAATCTTGACAGTTCCGGTATAAACATCTATTATTCTGTTTGAACGATGTTTAGCACATTGTTCCATGTCACCCTATCTCTACTGAAATAAACATTTAGTCCTCAACCTGCCAATCATTTCTAAAGCTGAGGAGAAGCTTAGAACTTAATGTCCGCAAAATTAGGGGAAATTCTTGTCCGTGAGAATCTGGTAACGCCGCAGCAGCTGCGCGAGGCGCTC
>JADYZI010000036.1 GCA_020853255.1 Acidobacteriota bacterium | reverse complement strand
CTTCCTTCAGGATCTTAACGACCTCGGCGAGCGAATGCTGTGCCTGCGCGACCGCAAGTCCGTAACCGGGAACGATGATGACCTTCTTCGACTGCTGGAGCATGTCGGCGGCGGTCGAGGAATCGACTGAGCGAACCTCGCCTGCGGGTGCAGAACTGCCCGCGGACGGTGCGCCGCCCTCGGTGCCGAATCCGCCAAGCATGACGCTCACGAAAGAGCGGTTCATTCCCTTGCACATAATGTAGCTGAGAATGGCGCCGCTTGAACCGACGAGTGCTCCGGTGATGATGAGCAGGTCGTTCGAGAGCATGAATCCTGCGGCTGCGGCGGCCCAGCCCGAATAGCTGTTGAGCATCGAGACGACGACCGGCATATCCGCACCGCCGATCGCCATGATGAAATGTATGCCGAGGATGCCTGTCAGGATCGTTGCCGCAAGCAGAGGCCATTGGCCCGAGTGAGCGTCGGGCGACATAAAGAACGCAACGCCGAGCCCGATCGTGATCAGCAGCATAATGATATTGATCAAGTGTCTGCCGGGGATCATCAACGGCTTGCCGCTAAGCGAACCTCGCAGTTTCAGGAATGCGATGACTGAGCCCGTGAATGTGACCGACCCTATACAAACGCCGATGAATATCTCGGCGGTGTGAAGATGCGATTCTCCGGGTGACATCGGCTGGTGCGGGCCGAGATACGTCGCAAAACCGACGAGAACTGCCGCGAGCCCGACAAAACTGTGCAGGATCGCGACAAGCTCCGGCATCGAGGTCATCTGCACGCGGCTCGCCAAGATCGCTCCGATAACAAGTCCCGGCACTAACGCGGCGATCAATACCGGCAGCCCGCCGACATTCATCGCCGCACCGGTCGCGACCAACGCGATCACCATCCCGATGATCCCGTACCAATTCCCCCGCCGCGCCGTCTCCTGCCGGCTAAGGCCGCCAAGGCTCAAAATAAACAACGCACTCGCGGCGATGTATGCGATTGTGATAAGGCTTTGTTGCATTCAAATTGCCTCCAGCTTTAGCTGGAGGTAAAAGCAAAAGTTAAAAAGTGAGTGGGCTCTAGCCCACGGCTGGGCTAAAAGCCCAGAAGCTGTTCTGTAAACCTATCCACTAGCTAAGGCTCCTGGCGGTTTAAAATAAAGCTTCACGCGGCAATCGGTACTGCCATCAAACGTCGCTCGCGGTCCGCTGCGAACGCGATCGCTGCCTTTAGGTCATCTTTCGTTAGATCGGGAAAGTCAGCGAGTATCTCTTCCTCAGTCATCTCCGAAGCAAGATACTCAAGAACCTCATAAACCGTGATCCTAAGTCCACGAACACAAGGTTTTCCCCCACGCTTGTTTGGCTCGATAGTTATGTAGTCTTTGTAATTCATACTCTGGATTATAGCCTCAATTGCCGTTCCCCGAGACAAAAACCGCACTCGCGGCGACGTATGAGATTGTTATTAGGCCTTCTTTCATTTTAAATTGTCTTTGGCGGATGTGTATGAGATGGTGATTAAAGATTGTTGCAGTCCGGAAAAAATGTAAAGCTAGCCATCAATCCTGTCAGATTTTGTCCAGTTGCAAGTCTCGCACAGCAATTGAATGTTTTTTTCATCATTACTCCCTCCTTTTGCAACAGGAAGGATGTGGTCAAAATGAAGATTTTCTCGGGAGTGGCAATATGTACACTCGCCGTTGTCTCGATTGTAAACAGCTAAGCGAACGTATGATGGTATGGCCGTACGTTTTCGCTCAGAACCCGTTATAGCGATTTCTAAAGCCATGACCTCTTGCCGAAGTTTCGATATTCGCGCATCCGCAGATAAAATCGCTCGTCTAACAAGCAGTTCGGCCTCCTCGCTACTTTCTGTGGAAACAAATGCTGTCTCAGCTTTAAATAGACGATTGCGGAATAGGAATAAGCTATTATATCTCCCATCAATCTGAACGAATCCGTTTTCAGACACGAGGCATACGGGCCTATCCATCTGTTCTTCTAAAAGCCTTTCCGGAAACGGAAGTTCGTAAGAAGAAGTTCTTCTCGCAGGTCCTTGTCCGATTTGAATCGGGAAGTGCAAATTTACCTCACGATAGCTTTTATCAAATCTTGTATTTATAAACTCCTCTACTACTTCTTCAAATTTGTCCAACATCCATTTTGGAAATGATCCTGTAAAAACACCGCTATTTAGTGAGCTGATTATATCTACTTTCATGGTGAAATCTACTTCCTAAACATCCCCAACATTCGGTTTGTGACCAGGAAGCCGCCGGCGATCAGGACGGCGACAAAGCGCGCGTTTCTACCACATCGTTCTGACATTGGTCAGTTTTTGTAATTCTCCGTCGCTGGTCACTAACGGCAGGCTTAGGTACTTTGCGGTCGCCGCAATGATCCGGTCGGGCATATCGGCGACGATGTTGCGGTCGATGTTTGCAAGCTCATCGGCGATCTCACGTGTCAGCTCGACCGATACGAAGGCGGTTGAATCGTCGATAAGTGCCTCGCGAATTCCTGTCAGCACGCCCGAAGGGACTCGATTCCTTTCAGTCAGATAGACCAACTCGACAAGAACGATCGTCGGAACAAGAACTGTTGCGTTCTCTGCCGCTTCGTCGATCGTCGTTTCGGCGAGCTTCGTTAGTTTTGAAAAGTCGCCGAAATACCAGACAACAACGTTCGTGTCGACAACGATCTCACCCATAAACTATTTCTCGTCCCAAGTGTCCTTTGTATAGCCGCGCCACATTTCATTGCGGGCTTGACGCAGTATTTCCTCGTTCCATTCGAATTTTAAGTGAGCAAGACTGCCTTTCACAGAACGTCGAGGCTTGCGGGCTGCTTGCCTTTCCTTTAGGAATTCAACGAAATCAAGAACTTCCTGTTGTTTCACTGCGGGCAGCGTTTGCAATTTTTCCAACACGGCTTCTTTTACTGTCATAGCGACCACCTCATTTGCGATATACTAACATCCTCACACCTCGCTACTTCCTAAACATCCCCAGCATTCGGTTTGTGACCAGGAAGCCGCCGGCGATGTTGATGGCGGCGATGAGGACGGCGATGGCGCCGAGGATTACTGTCAGGTTTAGGGAGCCGAGGCCTGAGCCGCTGCCGGTGAAAAGATCTCCGGTTAGCTGGAGCATTCCGCCGACGAGGATAATTCCGCTGATGGCGTTGGTTACGCTCATTAAGGGCGTGTGGAGCGCCGGTTTTACGTTCCAGACGACCTGAAAACCGATGAAGATCGCGAGAATGAAAACGG
>JADYZI010000035.1 GCA_020853255.1 Acidobacteriota bacterium | reverse complement strand
GCCGCTACGGCATACCGCTCGATTTCCGTGAAGCGGAGCCCGAAGACAGAAGCCTTCGGGTCTGGCGAAACAACATTAAGTTCAATTTTGGCTACCACGATCTCAAATCGTTCGTCACCGGAATGAAACTTACCGTTGATCTAAGCAACTATCGGCATCAGGAGATCGCTGACGGCGAGGTGGGCACGACATTTCGTAACAAGGTCTATTCATACCGTGCGATGTTCGATCAGAAGAAGTATGGCAGTTTGACAGGCAGATTTGGTTTTGAAGGTTTCAGGCGGAACTATTCCACCTTTGGCGAGGAAGTGCTGATCGATGGCCCTGTAAAGCAGGATTCGTTCTCGTTATTTGGCCTTCAGGAATTCAAATTCGAAAGAGCTTCACTTCAGTTCGGTGCGCGTGTTGAGAACAACCAATACAACCCGGACAACACAAACCTTCGCGATCGGGAGTTTACTGGATTTTCGGCGGCGGCCGGCGCCCGCTTCGATCTATGGAAAGGCGGTGCATTCGTGGCTAATTATTCGCACGGTTATCGTGCGCCGGCGCTTGAAGAACTGTACAATTTTGGCTCGCACGACGGCACCCTTACCTTTGAGGTCGGCAACCCGAACCTTCGGCCTGAGATCAGCAACGGCATCGACCTTTCTCTCCGCCAGCAAAACAAGCGCATCAGGGCAGAAGCAAACTTTTTCTACTATCATTTCCACGATTTTGTCTTTCTTGCCCCGACCGGCGAGATCGATAAGGACAGCGGATTTGAGATCGGCGAATACCTGCAGGCTGACAGCCGTTTTACCGGCACCGAATTGAGCCTTGATGTAACGCTGAATCAATACGTCAATATCCTCACCGGCCTTGACTACGTCAACGCCAAACTATCGGACGGCAGGCCGCTGCCGCGCATCGCTCCTCTTCGCGGCCGTTTAGGCCTGGACCTGCACTATCAGAACTTGAGTGTCAAGCCGGAGTTTGTCGCTGTTGGTGATCAGGACCGTGTGTTTACAAATGAAACCCCAACGCCGGGATATGGCCTGTTTAACATTTCAGGCTCGTATATTATTCCGGCCAAGCATCTTGCCCATATCATTACGGTCAACGCATTCAACCTTGGGAACCGGCTTTACTTCAACCACATTTCCTTTATAAAGGACATCTCGCCCGACATCGGCCGCGGCGTGAGATTTGGGTACACGGTCCGGTTTTTCTAATGAGAATGTAATTTCGTTTCCAAACCGAAGAATGATTCATTATCATTGAATCAAACGAATTCTTAAATGTCAGGAGGCGAAGCAAAACCGATGCGAACAGAGATTCTGAATTTGGAAACCGCCAACGGCCCGACCACAGCTTATGTCGCACGACCGGATGAGGGCGGCGAAAAGACGATCATCCTGATCCAGGAATGGTGGGGTTTAAACGATCACATAAAGGATATTGCGGGCCGCTATGCCGCAGAGGGATTTACGGCGATCGCGCCTGATCTTTATCGCGGGAAGGTGGCGACGAATGCCGACGATGCATCGAAAATGATGCACGCCCTCGCCATCGAGGATGGGCTGGATACGATCAAGAACGCGGTGAAAACAGCGTCAGAAGAGCTGGGCATAAGCCATTTTGGGATCACCGGCTACTGCATGGGCGGCACATTCGCGCTCCGGGCGGCGTGCGAACTTGAAGGCTTTAGCGCGGCGGCGCCTTTCTACGGCGATATTCCAGATGAAGGCGTACTGAAAAAACTTCGCACACCGACCGTTTTTATTTCCGGTACAAAAGACGCCTGGATCAACTCTGAAAAAGTTGCGTTCCTTGAGGGCTGTGCCGAGCGGTATGAACTTCCGCTAGAATCGGTCAAATACGAGGCCGATCACGCGTTTTTCAACAACACGCGCCCCGAGGTTTATAACAAACAGGCCGCCGAAGACGCATGGGCATTGGTGATCGGCTTCTTCAACGATAAGCTTTAGCGACGTTTGTATTTCGAATTTCGCGATACACCCTTAGACATTAAACCGGAAATCGACGACATCGCCGTCCTGCATAACGTATTCCTTGCCTTCGAGCCGTGCGAGGCCTTTTTCACTTGCGGCCTTTCTTGATCCGCACGTGACCAGATCATCATAGCCGACGATCTCGGCCCGAATAAAGCCGCGTTCGATATCGGTGTGAATTTCGCCTGCCGCCTGCGGCGCCTTTGTGCCGATCGGGATGGTCCATGCACGTACTTCCTTTTCCCCGGCGGTCAGGAACGACATCAACCCAAGCATGTGATATGCCGCCTTGATCAGTTTATCGACGCCGCTCGAGGTTAGGCCGAGGTCTTTTAGATATTCGTCGCGTTCTGCCGGGTCAAGTGCTACAAGTTCAGCTTCGAGCTTTGCGCATATCGGGACAACATCGGCGTTTTCCGATTCGGCGTGTTTCATAACGGCCTGAACATGCGGATTCGATGCCGGATCTGCAAGTGTGGCCTCGTCCACATTCGCGGCATAGATGGTCGGCTTGGTCGTGAGAAAGAACCAAGTCTTAACGATGGCCTTTTCTTCGTCGGCCAGATCGACCGAGCGTGCGGGGCGGCCTTCTTCAAGGACCGGTTGCAGTTTATCGAGTATCTCGATCTCGCGTTTCGCATCTTTGTCGCCGGCTTTCGCGGCGCGCATTGCTTTGTCGCGGCGTTTTTCGGCTGAGGCAAGGTCTGCAAGAGCGAGTTCGATCTGGATAGTTTCAATGTCGCGGACCGGGTCGACCGAACCTTCGACATGGACGATATTCTCATCCTCAAAGCATCGGACAACCTGGATAACGGCGTGCGTTTCGCGAATGTTTGCCAGAAACTGATTGCCCAGGCCCTCGCCTTTCGAAGCCCCGCGGACAAGCCCCGCAATATCGACGAATTCGACAGTTGCCGGAACCACCTTCTGGGCCTTGTTCATTTTCTCAAGCACCGCAAGGCGTTCATCAGGAACGGCGACGACACCGACATTCGGTTCGATCGTAGCGAACGGATAATTCGCCGCCAACGCCGCCTCCTGTGCGGTCAAAGCATTGAATAAAGTCGATTTTCCTACGTTGGGCAATCCAACGATGCCGGCTTGAAGCATAAGTCTTAGGTGCGCCGGCTACTGAATAAATGCGGTCTGTCGGCGCAAACGGTGATTGTACCGAATTGGCACACCGAAGTGAAACGGCCCACGGACGGGAATTCAATACGATCCAACTCCTATTGGGGCAAGTAGGCGGTCGGGATCGGCTTGTCGCCCGGCCCCCCAAATGTCTGGGCAGTATAGCCCCCGCCCTGCTGCCGCACGTACCATGTGTTGTCCGACGGGCGGAAGACCGAGATGTCGTACCTGCCGTCGCCGTCATAATCGCCGGTGACCGGCCGGTCGCCGTCCTGTCCAAACTGCTGGATGAGCGTTCCCAAATTGGACTGAAGCACATACCAGGTTCCCTCAGAGTTTCGGAAGACGGCCGGATCTGCCTTGCCGTCGCCATCGTAGTCGGCCTGCGCCGGCACATCGGCCGCTGTGCCCCACTCCACTCCATAAAAGCCCGCGGTTGTGCCGAGCACGTACCACATGCCGGTCGACGGCCGCCAAACGGCAATGTCCGCGCGTCCGTCACCATCGTAATCACCGACAGCGGGCCGGTCGCCGTCCTGGCCGAATTGGATCTGGCCAAAGCTCGGAACGCTGTCACTGTACGCGATGTACCAAGTCCCCGTGGACGGGCGGAAGACGGCGATATCCGTTCTATTGTCGCCGTCAAAATCCGCCGCGGCCGGGATGTCGCCCGCCTGGCCGTACTGGCGATAGGTAAACGAACCTTTTGTAAGCATGTACCAGGTCGAGTCTGCGGAGCGAAATACGGCCAGGTCGGTTCTGCCGTCGCCGTCAAAATCACCGGGTGTCAAAGTGTCCGATACCGCGCCGAACGAATATGCGTTGAACGTCGGGCCGGCCGAGCCGTATATGAACCACTCGGCGGTCGCGGGCCTAAAAACACTGACATCGGTCTTGCCGTCTCCGTCAAAATCGGCTGCGGTATTCCGGCGAAAGGGGACGCCCGCAACCGGAGCATCTGAGATGTTGCCGTCGATATTGAACGTAACGCCGCCCCACGTTTCATTGTGCGGCGCCTGCCATTGTTTGATCCGCTGGTGGTTCGTCCACAGATCAGTCGGGAAATTTGCGAATGAGACATATCGCCATACCGAAGGCACATTGTCCCACCGCGCCATCCAAACGGCATCCATGCGGTCCGCCGGCGCCATCAATTGCCAATCTTCGATCGCATTCTTGGGCGAACCGTACACGCCCGAGATATATCCGAGCTCGTGTATTCGGTTGGTCCAGCCTTTCAGGAAAGCGACCGTGGCGGTCCGGCAGCCTGGTGTCGAAACTGTCTCATCGTATCGCTCCATATCGTAGTAGATGACAGAACCTGCATTCAGGCCAATGCTTAGCGCGTCCGCCGACGCAATATCGGCCTCGCCGCGTCCCTGCTGTTCCGCAACGGCAGGGTCGTAGCTAAGCTTTGCGGTCGTGGCGGAAGCAGTACATGGCGATTGATATCCGACGACCGTCGGGATCAGGCCCCATCCCATTGTCGATACCTGATCTATCCAGGCCGGGTTGTTTGTAAATGGCTGCGACGGGCAGGCGCGGTTGCGGCCGCTGAAATCGATGTTCGACTCGAAGAAATAGGAATTGTTCCACCAGATCTGCATTTGCGTTGTCGAACCCGCCTGACACTTATCAAAGCCGCGGTTCAGGCTGACGCGCGTAGAACCGCCGGGGACCGCCGCACGCGCCTGTTCATTGGCGGCATTTCGGCTGAGCCGCTGGATCTGCTTGATCTTCGGCGGCGTAACTTCGCGTCCGGAGATAAACAGCTTTGTTTCCTGGATACAACCTGATTTGAACCCGAGGCACTCGCCCGAGGTTTCCACCGTCCAGTTCCGTTTTTTTGCGGCCGCCGAGGCAGTGACTTCCGTCTTAAGTTCGACCGAACGGCCGCCGATCGACCATGTCGCCCCACCGTCATTTGAACGATAAACAGCCTTTCCGATAAAGTTCGAGCTGGTCGGAATGCGTGCGGTGATCTCAAGTGTTCCGCCGGGTTCGCCCGCCAGCGTCGCATCGGCGACAATGACCTCCAGGAAGGCCGCATTTTCCAATTCGATCGGCATTCGCCTCCACGTTGTTCCGCCGTCTTCGGTTCCGGCAAGTTCAAATGATACAGACGACGGGTCCGCGATCAGGACAAGGCCGGTCTTCGGCGTTTTGAAAAGCACTGAAGCGACCGAACGGCCCGGAAGGAGAGGGAGCGAAAGCTGATCCCATGTGCCGCCGGCATCTTCGGTGCGAAAGATCGCGTCATTTGTATAGACCAGTCCTGACCGTTCGCTGAACCGGACCACGTCCTTGATCTGGGAACTAGCGGGAGCAGGGCCCTTGATGCCTGTTACCGAAATATCAGAAACGATACCCTGCGCAAACGCCGCTCCTGCCGCCGCCGTGAGAAGGAGAATTAGCCTGATCATACGAACGTCCTCAACTTATTCGAAATGGTGATGGAAAGCGGGAAAAGTATAGCGTATCGTGATGCTTCTCGGCAATGACGGCCGGGCTGACT
This sequence comes from Acidobacteriota bacterium, assembly GCA_020853255.1. The sequence goes on along the minus strand of JADYZI010000035.1, from coordinate 325 downwards.
GCGAATAAGCGTACGTTCGGGTGGTGAGGCCGGAACCCGGACCACGAAACAGTCGAAAGGAAGCAACGAAACCCTCGAAACACTTGCCGTTAGAGCAATATCCTACTCTGAATAGACCTTGTTTTGGCAAAGCCGGGACTGAATGCTTTTATTGCGATCGGATTTAGGCTAATTTAGTGAGGTACTCACACTCGCACCTATGCTGTTAGCTCTGCTCCTGATCACAGCGGTCGCCGCCGGCGGTTTTGCGGTCACATATCTGTTCGAGGATGACGAACCGTTCCTTTGGCGGTTCGGGGCCGGTACAGTTATCGGTTCGGCCCTC
>JADYZI010000034.1 GCA_020853255.1 Acidobacteriota bacterium | reverse complement strand
TTGATCGGCTCTTGCTTATTTTATGAGCGATCTGCTCGTGCGTGTACCCGAACTTCTGCCCCAGGGCGGCCAAGCCGTCGGCCTCTTCCCATATTGTGAGGTCCTTACGCTGGAGATTTTCGATCAGGGCGATCTCGGCGATGGCCTTGTCGTCGAGATCCATCTCGATACACGGAACCTCGCTCAACCCAGCAGCCTGCGAGGCGCGCCATCGGCGTTCGCCGGCGATGATCATAAATCGGCCGTCCGGCTTTGGTTTTACCAAAAGCGGCTCAAGCACGCCTTTTTCGCGGATAGAATCAGTAAGGTCGGACAGATCGCCGAAATCGCTCCTTGGCTGCTCGGGGTTTGGATAGATCGCCCCGATGGATAGAGTTCGGCCAAGGCTTCGCGATCTGGAGGCGATCTGGTCGACATAATGCGAGTCGTGACGCATCTTTACGCCGGTTGGAAGTCCTGATCTAGGCACGTTTAAGCACCTCCTTTGAAAGGCTTTGGTACTCAATCGCGCCGGATGAACGTGGTGCGTAATCAAAGATAGGCATTTTATGTGCCGGCGATTCCTCAAGCCGAACACTTCGTGAAATTACCGTGTTGAACGCCTTTTTGCCAAAAACGCTTCTAATGTGGGCCTCAACGTCCTTTGAGATAGTCGTGCGACGGTCAAACAGTGTTACTACAACGCCGAGCAGATTAAGGTCTGGGTTTGGCCGCGACCTGATGCGTTCGACCGTTTCAAGTAGGTCGTCGGTGCCCTCAAGAGCAAAATATGAAGACTGGATCGGGATGATTATGTGATTTGCCGCGACCATGGCATTCACCGTCAAGATACCAAGCGTCGGCGGGGTATCGATAACAATGATGTCAAACTTCCCTTTCAATTTTTCCAGCCGGTCCCGTAGTTTGAAAGCTGCGTCAAAATCGCCGATCAATTTTGCCTCAAGTTTCGCAAGGCTGATCCGTGCCGGTATCACTGACAAATTTGCGACCCTGGTTTCGTAGATCAATTCGTCCGTCGATCGATCAGGGTCGGCAAAGAGCTCGTACGCTCCGCCGTTCAACGCCTCCGGCTCAAGGAACGAGAGCGAAGAATTGCTTTGCGGATCAAGGTCGATCAAAAGGACCTTTTTCTTCAGGGCCGCAAGGCCAGCCGCCAGGTTGATCGCGGTTGTGGTCTTTCCAACGCCGCCTTTTTGGTTCGCGATTACAATTATCATTTCGGGGGTAGAAGCACCAATAAAAAACAGCCGTTCAACGATTAAAACGGCTTAGGCGTCATAAGTACTGACCTATCCGATCAGTTCCGGCCAGTCTTCCGCCGGATGAGCAGGTTCGTCCTCGCCCTTGCCGCCTTCCAACTGCGACGCCGCAGAGAGGTCGATGACCTTTTGCTGAACGAATATCGGACAATCAAGCCGCAGCGCCAACGCTATTGCATCGGACGGACGTGAGTCCATCGAAACAAGTTCGTCATTCCCGTTGACCAATTCTATCAAAGCATAAAATGTATTCTCAAGAAGGTCGGTCACAATAACGCGCGATGGACGCAGGCCGCATTCAATTATCAGATTTCGAAGCAGGTCATGCGTCATCGGACGCTGCGGGACGATCTTTTCTATCTCAAGTGCAATTGCATTTGCCTCGAACGCTCCGACCCATATCGGAAGGACCGTGTCCGACTCCACGCCCTTCAGGACAACAATGGGCGAGTTGGTATTCGGGTCCATGATCAGGGCGCCAATTTTTACTTCAACCAACGTATCTGCCATTTGACGTTATGCGGCTAGGCACAATTTGCCGAGCAGCGAATTAGACTTGATCTCAGTGATCTTAACCTTCACTATCTGGCCGATGATCTCACGCGGCCCATCGAAATTCACAACCTTGTGGCAGGTTGAATGCCCCGAAACCTGTTCACTGTGCCTCGTCGCAGGACTTTCAACAAGAACATTCAGGACCCGCCCAATGTAACGCTGCAGGCGCTCATTCTGAGTACGGCGCTGTACAGATTCGAGTTCGCGAAACCTATGTGTTTTTAGTTCAGGACTTACATCGTCCGACATTTCAAATGCGGGAGTGCCGGGCCGGGGCGAATACTTGAATATATACGATTGGTCGTATCCTGCATATTCGACCAACTTTGATGTGTCGTCGAAGTCCGCATCAGACTCACCGGGAAAGCCAACAATAATGTCCGTGGTAATTGAGATGTCTCGCGGTGATGAACGGATGTAGTCGATCTTCCTCCGATAGCTTTCTACCGTGTGTCCGCGTTTCATAGCCTTAAGAACACGATTGCTGCCTGATTGGACCGGCAGATGTACCCAGTTGCATAGGTTTTCGTGCTCATTGATCGCGTCAATAATGTCGGAATTGAAATCCCGTGGAAACGATGTATTAAATTTGACCCGCTCGATGCCGGTAGCAGCAACTGCCCGCAATAGTCGCGAGAAAGCCGTGTTTCCCTGAAAACCTTCAAGCCCGCTGTCGGTCGTCGGGCGGTAGCTATTTACATTCTGCCCTATCAGATGAACTTCCTTGATGCCGGAGCGGCGAATATTCAGGATCGATCTGATGATCTCGGAAGCCGGAAGGCTGACTTCCCTTCCGCGCGAAAAGGGAACTATGCAATAAGTGCAGAATTTATTGCAGCCTTCGATGATCGGCACAAAGGCTACGTGCGACGAATGCCGCTGAGGATCAGAGACCGTCCAATCGTAATCTTTCTCTCGTTCGCCAAGATCGACGATACCGTCTTTGCCGTCCAGAACCCGCTCAATGATGTCTGCGATACGCCCAACGGCCTTTGTGCCGAGTATCATATCGATACCCTCGATCTTTTTAAAGAGCGTTTCGCCTTCAAGCTGGGCAACACAGCCCAGGACGCCGACAAGCGGCTTTTTTTCAAACGAACTCCGTATCTTTCCGACGCGTGTGTACAGTTTTTGTTCAGCTCTCTCCCGAACGGAACAGGTGTTGATCAGGATCACGTCCGCCTCGCTTTCGAGGTGCGTCATCTCGAACCCGTTTGTCGTAAGCGTCGTCGCGACTCGCTCGGAATCGGATACGTTCATTTGACAGCCGAACGTTTCGAGATAGACTTTCTTCATAAGCAAGAGTCAAGATGGAACCGCTGAAATTCAAAGCCCGCGATTTTGTTCACCTGCATCTTCATTCGGATTATAGCCTTTTGCAGAGCACAATCCAACTAAAGCCTTTGGCGGCAAAGCTCGCCGAAATGGACATGGAGGCGTGCGCTCTGACCGACTACGGCAACATGTATGGGGCTGTATCTTTTTATAGCGCAATGGGTTCCGCGGGCGTGCGGCCGATAATCGGCTATGAGGCGTACATCGCGCCGGCGGGACGAGCAGACCGAAGTTCAGCCATTCAGGCGGGTGAGCGTCCATATTACAACCTCGTCCTGCTCGCTCGAGACATAACCGGTTACCGAAATCTTGTAGAGCTTTCATCGCGTGCCTTTACTGAAGGATTTCATTACAAGCCGCGAATCGACCTCGAACTGCTCGCCCAATACAGCGACGGCTTGATCGGACTTTCCGCTGGATTGGGTGGCGCGGTTGCACATTTTCTGAACAACAGGGATGTTGCCAGGGCGACGAAGGCCGTCAAGGAGATGGAATCGATATTTGGACACGGGAATTTTTTCCTGGAGATCGCAGACCACGGGTTGGATGAACAGGCGGAGCTAATAAAACGAGTTGTTGGGCTTTCACGTTCTGCTGAGATACCTCTTGTCGCCACTAACGACGCGCACTACCTGACGGTAGAAGATGCACGAGCGCATGCGGTCATGCAGTGCATAGGCGAAGGCCGAACGCTCGCACCAGGGGCCGAACAAACGGGTTCATCGCGAATGTATCTTCGCTCGCGTGAGGAGATGTGGGATATCTTTGGCAGCGAACTGCCTGACGCCCTGAATAATACCCTGGATATCGCTCAATCCTGTTTCGTTGACCTCGCTCTCGACGATCAGGACCTTGTACTTCCCCGTTATCCAATTCCGCCAGATTCAGGCTGCGGGACACCGGCTCAGTATTTCGAGCTTATGGTTGCCGAAGGATTTGAGGAGCGAAAGGCGACAAAGCTATTGCCGCTTGAGTCCGCCGGTCGATTGAAATACGACTTTGATACCTATCAGAAGCGTCTCGACCGAGAGGTCGAGGTCATTGAGCGGATGGGTTACGAGGGCTATTTTCTTATCGTTTGGGATTTTATTAAGTACGCCGTCCAGCAGAATATTCCGGTCGGCCCGGGCCGTGGTTCGGCCGCTGGATCGCTGGTCGCCTACTGTCTCGGCATCACCGGGATCGATCCCCTCCAATACGATCTTCTTTTCGAACGCTTCCTTAATCCGGAACGTGTTTCGATGCCTGATATCGACATCGACTTTTGTATCCGCGGCCGCGGTAAGGTTATCGAACATGTGACGGAGCTCTATGGCCGCGATTCTGTTTGCCAGATCATCACATTCGGAACAATGGCCTCGAAGGCGGCGATCAAGGATGTCGGGCGCGCCCTAAACATGCCGTATGGCGAGGTTGAACGCATTGCAAAACTGATCCCGCTGCCTGTCCGCGGCCGAAATGTGAGCATTTCTCAGGCCCTCGAAACAGTGGCCGAACTCAAGGCGATGGCCGACAAAGAACCGTCGGTACGGGCCTTGCTCGACCTGGCTTTGCGTGTTGAGGGTTGCGCCAGGCACTCATCGGTCCATGCCGCCGGCGTCGTCATTTCGCCGAAACCGCTGCACGAGATAGTTCCCGTCGCAATTTCGGCCAAGAGCGAGTTGACGAGCCAATATTCAATGGGCGATCTCGAAAAGGTGGGGATGTTGAAGATGGACTTCCTTGCCTTAACAACCCTTACCGTTATCGATGACTGTCTCGGCGAGCTCAAACGCAGGGGCGGAATTGAGATCGATTGGAACGGCATTTCGCTTAACGATGAAAAGACGATGGCCCTGTTCGGTGAAGGTCGGACCGACGCGGTTTTTCAGTTTGAATCCTCGGGCATGCAAGAGATCTGCCGAAGGCTCAAGCCGAAGGAACTGGAAGACCTCTCCGCATTAAACGCCCTTTATCGTCCCGGCCCGTTGGACGGCGGGATGATCGATGATTACATTGCCCGACATCGCGGTGAAAAGCCCCTCCGCTACCTGGTGCCGGAAATGAAGGACATCCTGAGCAATACGTACGGCGTGTTGGTTTATCAGGAGCAAATTATGCAGCTGGCGCAAAAGCTGGCGGGCTACAGCCTGGGCGAAGCTGACATGATGCGTCGTGCAATGGGCAAGAAGAAGCGCGAGGCGATGGCGAAGGAGGAAGAGAAATTTATTTCCGGTGCCGTTGAACGAGGGATAAAGCGCGATAAGGCAGACGCTATCTTTAAGCTGATGGCGCAATTTGCCGATTATGGATTCAACCGCAGCCACAGTATTGCGTATGCCTATCTTGCTTTTCAGACCGCCTATCTAAAGGCCCATTATCCGGCGTTTTTCTTCGCGGCTGTCCTTTCGCACGAAGCCGACGACAGTGCGAAAGTCTATAAATATTCCACAGAACTGCGTTCGATGGGCCTGCGCCTTTTGCCTCCGGATATCAATGAGAGCGACCTTGGCTTTACGCCTTCATTTGATTCAGTACGGTTTGGGCTGAGTGCGATCAAGGGCATCGGCGAGTCTACGATCAACGCAGTGTTGGCGGCACGGAACGAGAGGCGCTTCACGTCTATTTTCGACCTTGTGTCGCGCATCGAACAAGGTTGTATAAACAGGCGCGGGTTGGAGAGCCTCATCGCGTCCGGAGCGTTCGATTCATTGTTGCCGGACGGCATGCTTGTCAGTGAGTGGCGGGCCCGGCTGAATGCGGCGATCGACGAGGTAATATCGTATGCCCAAAAGGCTTGGAATGATAAGCGAAGCGGACAGAATGACCTTTTCGGAAACTCGCCCGCCGAGGGTGAGGACAGCTTTCAGCTTCCTGAAATTCGCGGCTGGACGCAGTCGGAACTGTCAGGGAACGAAAAGGCGGCCCTGGGATTTTATCTTTCGTCTCACCCGCTTGATGAGTATTCAGGTATCCTTGAGGGTCTCGAAATCAAAGCGGCTGCGGAATACGAGTCAGTCGCACAGGGTGATACGATCACGCTAGCAGGTATCGTTTCCGGAGCACAGATAAGATACAGTAAGAAAGGAAATCGATTCTGCATATTTCGCCTGGAAGACCGTTCGGCCGGTGTTAAGTGCCTGGTTTGGGCGGAAGCATTTTCGAAATTCGGCGATTTGATCTCTGACGACGCCCTGCTGATCGTAGAAGGCCGGGTCGAAACGGCGGATGGGGTTGAATTAACGGTCATCGCGAGCAGTATTCGCTCGCTGCGCGCCGCCGAATCCGGCAATGCAAAGAGGCTTTCAGTCACCCTGCCGGCGGAATCGGTGGACGAGAAATATCTGTTTGAGCTTTACTCGCTACTTAATCAGACCCGTGGCGATTGCGAAGTTCTGATTGAAATACCGATCAAAGGGCTGTCGGTAGTTGTTGATACACCGGTCGTACGGTTAAAGGGATCGGAAACATTGGAGGCGGCCTTAAGATCAAAGGGCTGTTCAATTGCATGGCATTTGTGAAACCGCAAGTTGAAGTAGAGCAAAATGACGCAAAGGCCGCGTTCGGGCGTGTCCAAATGGCCCGTAACCCAGAACGGCCGTACTCGATGGACCTGCTCACGTCGATGTTCACGGATTTCTACGAAATTCACGGTGATCGGCGATTTGCCGACGACCCGGCGATCGTTTGCGGGTTTGCCCGCCTTGAAGGCGTAGAGGTGGCCGTGATCGGTCAGCAGAAGGGCCGCGACCTGAATCAGCGGCGTTATCGAAACTTTGCCATGCCAAAGCCTGAGGGTTACCGAAAGGCATTGCGGCTGATGCGCCTTGCTGAAAAATTTGGCCGGCCGCTCATTTGTTTCGTTGATACGCCGGGAGCTTATCCTGGAATAGATGCCGAGGAACGCGGCCAAGCGGAGGCTATCGCGCTGAACCTGCGCGAGATGGCTGGCCTTAAGGTACCGGTGATCGTTGTGGTACTGGGTGAAGGCGGATCAGGCGGTGCACTTGCTATCGGGGTCGGCGATCGTGTGATCATGCTGGAAAACGCAATTTACTCGGTCATTACACCCGAAGGCTGCGCGGCGATACTCTGGAAAGACGCGGCGAAAGCAGACCTTGCCGCGGCTGCCCTCAAACTCACAGCCAGGGAACTCAAAAGCTTCGGCATCATCGATGAGATCGTACCTGAACCTGAGCCCTGGGAGATTGCGGGTGAAGACGCGGAAACCGAAAAGGCGGAAAGGTTTAACGCCGTTGCAGAAGATCTGAAGCGGTCGATCGTCAATGCCGTGAATGAACTGGCCGCCAGCGATACCTCAAAACTCGCGGCGGCCAGGTTCAGCAAATTCAGAAAAATGGGGCGATGGGCCTAGTTGTCCGATCGATCAAAACGGAATATCGTCATCACCGGCGGGCGGGCGGGTAAAGCCTGAGCCGCCCGAAGTCGATGAGGCAGCGGCACTCGATCCCGCCGGGCCCGCAAATTCGGGAGGGCCGCCATCCTCATGTCCTTGGTCATCATTTCTTGTGGCGCCGCTGCCGAGGAATTGCATGTCAGTTCCCTGAACTTCGAGCGTGTGCCGGTTATTTCCATCACGGTCGGTCCATTCTTCGACCCGCAGACGTCCTTCGATATAAACCTGGCTTCCCTTTGTCAGGTACTTTGCGGCCGTCTCTGCCTTCTTGCTCCAAAGCGTAACGCGGAACCATGTGGTAATTTCCTGAAGCTCACCGGCCTTGTCGCGCTTTCGCTCGCTGGTGGCCATTGAAAAATTGCAAACGGCATCGCCCTGCGGCGTATAACGCAGCTCTGGGTCACGCCCTAGATATCCGACGACAATTATTTTGTTGAAAGACATGAAATTATTTTCTCCAATACGGACGAAAATGTTAGCGAACTTTCACGGATAGTACATTCATCAATCTATGGCGGTCAAGCGCGTGTGATAAGATTTATCCTTTGTGCCGGTCAACAACGGTGACCGAGGTCTATCGAACAGGCGATGGGGCGGGCGGAATAATGCGATCGAAGCGAAATGTTATATGGTTCACTGTCCTGCTTTTATGCATGATCGGCATAGGCGTCGATGGCCAACAAGTGAGGCCATCTTCGCCTGTTTTAGGGAAATGTTACTCGCATCGGCTCTCGTCTCCACAAAGTGGCATGCTCGCCGCAAACCGCGACAGTATCTATGTCGGTTCGACGAACGGAGTATTAAGCTCATATGTATCCCGAGATCTAGCGCCCGAATGGCGGCTTGAACTCGGCGGTGAATTTGGCTCTGATATTTTAGCTCTCGACGACGGGCCGGTAGTTGTTAGCAACCCGATTCGAAGCGGTCAACCGGCCGCCGACGAGGCCACGATCAGGCTTATCGCCGGGAAAACGGGCGTCACGTCTTGGTCCGCTAAGCTACCATTTTCAGAAAAATACTATTTAGGCAGGTCGACTGTTGGGATCGCCATTATCAGCCGCGAAGGCCTCGTCACGATACTCGAACAGTCGGGCCAGCTTATGTCGCGAAACGGTCCGTATGGGATAGTGACTGCCAAGCCGGTATTTAAGGCAGGCCGTATCGCCTTTGGAACTGGGAATAAGCAACTGATCGTCATTTCAGGCCGGAGCGAAGGATCTGTAACGAAGATTGCTCTTGGCATGATCCCGCGGGCGGTTGCGTTCTCAAAAAAGGATGATCTGCTTGTCGGCGGTGAGCGAGGCAACCTCGAGCATGTTGAACTGGAGAGCGGCGGCGCGAGTTGGAAGTTCAAAACCGGAGCGGCCGTTTCTTCGATCGTGAATACGGATGAGGGAATTCTTGTTACGTCTCTGGATAATTTCGTTTACCTGATCTCTGACTATAACGGAAGCGTTATCTGGAAACGGCGTTTGCCTGGGCGGATATTGGATGGCGGCCTAAGCCTCGCGGGCTATTTTGTTGTTCTGATAAATGGTGAGAACTCCGGCTATGCTCTTGACCTTGCGAATGGGAAGATAGCGGATGTTTTCACGTCCGTTGACAGCGATCTTATCAGCGGATCGCCGGTCCCTGTTCGTGTTGGGGCCTTTGCCGTGACGACAACCGGCTCTCTTGAAATATACGCAGTCGGCGACTGTGCCGCCAAATCGTAAAGTTCGTCGGCCTGCCCGACTTCAGCGATCCACAACAAAAGAGGCCGCCTTTTCTGACAGCCTCTTTAAGAACTTTGTTATGTCAATGCGATACTTCGAATTGACTCATTATTGCGTAGATCTCATCTTTTACAATGAGCTTCTTTTTCTTTAGAAGAGATTCTTCCTGTTGTTCATCATCGTTCGGGTAGGTCAGGTGGGCGAGTTCTTGCAGCCTTTGTTCGTAATTTGTGTGCTGGTGAACTAACTCACGGAAAGAAGGATCCACTTTGAGCAGTTCATCTCGTACCCTATCGGGCGTCGACAAGTCCATAGCGCTTTGTTCCTCACTTTTCAATCTAATCTGGGCCCAGGCCCCGGACGTTGTTCAGGTATGGGCTCAATTTGAATTCTAGCCCCGTTGTCAAGTATTTTCAAGGCTTCTTTTGCAGAATTTCATACTATTTTCGCTTGAGCGTTAGCCGCATCACTATCGCATCATCTGCGGGGTCCCGATAAAAGCAGGGCCTTATGGTGAATTCTTCAAATCCGTGACGCTTGTAAAATATTAAAGCCCCGCTGTTTAGGGCCCTTACCTCGAGCCATAAAGCAAAAACGTGTTTCTTTCGGCATCGGCTGATGAATTCATGGAGGAGTCGCGAGCCTACACCGGACCGTTGAAAGGATCGGGAAACACCAATGTTGTAGATCTCGGCATCGAGGCCTGTGGTGATCGAGGAGCTTGGGACCAACCGACCGATAATAAACCCAGCCAACTCTCGTTGATCAGCTGCCGCGAGCATTTGTGAATCGTCGCGCAGCAGTTCTTCTCGATAGTCGTTCAGCGTCCATGGGCTCAGGCCGAGCGAGTTTGCCAGATCGAGGGCGGAGCCGCAATCGTCACGGGTAAATAGGCGAATTGTAAAGGGTGAATCGGCCAAATCTATTTATTGCAACTGTTTACACTGCCCTCGGCGATGTGTCGCGGGCATAATGGGGTTTCATTCCGCTGTCAATCGTCGAGGATGCAAGGCCGACCGCTTCGGCAAGATCGCGGCCGATGTCAACGACCTCAATGGTGTCGGCTATTTCCTCAGCGGCGGCCAGATCATCGAATGCATCGGTCTGAGCCAAAATGATCGCGTTCGGGCGGGCTATTACAAAGCGGTTGAGTTCCTGAATATTCCCTGAGTGGAGGGCTTCAAAACCGGCTTCACCTTCGGTCTCGGTGCCAGGCTTCTTGTACCGCCAAGAGTATCCGGTACGCCCGATCGGTACGACAATGATCCGTTCGCCCCACGACTTGCTCCAAAGTTCTAACGCACTCAAAAGAAATACACCGACGCACGGAATAGACAACGCTCGGGCAAGCCCGAGTGCCGTGGCCATGCCGATCCGAATTCCCGTATAACTTCCTGGCCCGTTTGAGACCGCTATGGATGAGATCTGCTTCAATTCCAAGCCCGCCTTTTCGACAATGTTCGAGATCTGACCCAGCAATTCTTCCGAACGCGAGACTTTGCCGTTGCCGTGCCATTTTTCGACGGCATTACCATCGACGATCAAAGCAAGACTGCCGCCGCCGACCGCTGATTCAATTGCAAGTACCGTCTCGTTCTTCATCGGGCTTTCGATCTGAGAGTTTGGAAAACGCCGCGGATCGAGGGCAAGGACCTTTTTATCATGCAATTGACCTGATACGGCAGCCGAGAACCCGCTCGCATGTCGCCTTCGCATTCGATCGTTGCCTGGATCGGATTTGGCGGGATGCGTTTTCGAAGTTGACGCAGAAATTCTGCCGGATCATTTAGGCACGTGTGAAGCGAGCGATGCAAAACACCTGATCGCCACTCGCGTTCAACGGTCGCGGTCAGCCAATTCGGCAGATCGCGGGCCTCGTCCGCAAACGGAAGGCCGTCGATCGGCAGCCCGAGATATTTATTCGCGAGTCCCACCGCGGCGATCATCCAGCTCCGCCGGTTGCTTGAGAGCCCATGAAGGCAGGCGTTCCAATCGAACGAGTGCTGATGGGCCGCGACGGAATAGTAAATATCCCACAGCCGTTCTTTGCTTTCACCACCATCGTTCAGCCAGTGGACGGCCAATATCCGCAGATGGTCTTCGGGCGATGGAATACGGATAGCACAGCCGTCAAGATCGATCAGTTGCGAATTTTCGAATATCGATGTCCATGGCCGGGTGTCAAGATGCCTTAACTCCCTGTGCAGGTCGATGCCAATTTTGATTGCTTCCTTTGAAGCCAGCAGTGCCCGTGCCTTTTCGAAATCTCCGGCTGAAACGGCGAGATCGATGTCGGAGTAGAAACGCGGGGCATCGGCGGGATAGTTTCTCGCCGCCGCCCAGCCCTTGATCAGTACCGGTTCGATCTCGTTCCGACGGAACAACTCAAATGCCCGTATCGCCTCAACCTCAAGCTTGCGCGCATATAGCCGGTGCCAGCGGTCATCTCCATCAGCTTCAGCCACGCGAACGGACATTGTCTTGACAATACAAAAAGCAGCAAACACTTGAGATGCTTGCTGCTCAAAAAGGTTTGAGGACCCGAAAAATTTACGCCTCGCAGCGGCCGCTTCCGTTGCACGTAGGTGCCGGGCAACCAACGTTAGGGGTGCCCACGCCGCATTCCGCGTTGTTATTGCAATTGCAGGACGCAGCCGCGCGTGCGGTAGGCGGAGCGACAAGCGATGCGATAACAGGCAGAGCGATCATTGACCCGAGGCCGATGCGCTTGATCACATCACGGCGCGAAAGGCCTTTAAAGTCCGCGGCAACTTGCTTTTCAAGCAGATCGCTTTCGTTAAGCTGATCTATCGCAAGCCAAACAAAATCATCTGTGACGGCTTCACCCGCCAACGAACCCACATGTTTTGCGATCTCAGCAACGGACCTCGTCCCGTCACATGAGCGCCATATCATTGCGGCAGTCTTATTAAGGCAGTGGGCCTTGTTGGTATCTGTATCGTACACCAACACTTCTTCAGGCACGTCTTGAACGACCAGGCCCGTTTTCCGGGCGACCGGATTCTGCGGTTTGTTCATCTTCTCCTCCAAACAAGTACCTAACTCTATTAGAGTTAGGTCATTTTAGCTAATTTACTATGTTTGTCAAAAAATGCCAGAAGGAATTTAGCGAATTTCTTAACATCCCCCCTTGGACT
>JADYZI010000033.1 GCA_020853255.1 Acidobacteriota bacterium | reverse complement strand
CTCAGATTCGGTGGTTCACCACGCTCACTGTTCGGTATTGATCGTTCGCGATGAAGAATAGGATCGTAACGGTCCGTTCTCTTGCTTTTGACGGAACGGTGCGCCGCGAATGGACGGGCGAAATAATTGGCGAAACCTCCACGCGCATCGACCTCGTCGGCGTGTTTGAACGCACGATCGAGCATCCGGACCTTGGGCTTATCGAAGCCGGCACGGTCTCCTACGAATTTTATTGGCCCGACCGCTGGTACAACATATTCCGTTTCGAATCTCCTAGCGGCGAACTCCGCAACTACTACTGCAATATCGCAATGCCGCCGACTCTGACCGGGTCGCAGCTTTCGTACATTGATCTTGATATTGATGTGCTGATCTGGCCCGGAAAAGAGCCGATCGTGCTCGATCGCGATGAGTTTGAGGCAAATTCAAGGCGCTTCGCCTATCCGGCGGACGTTGTCGAAAAGGTCGCGGCAACGTTAAAGATACTTCTCAATACTGATATTGTAAATGAAGCATTTACAATATCTTACCGCACCACTCGAATTGAATAACTGCATACCGTGATCGTCATTCCCGGTTGTAGCTGATACCTTTGCCCGGCCGGCAATTCAAAAGAGCCGATCTCAGCGGCATTTCTGCCCTCATTAAGTATCCAGAACGAACCGTTTTCCTCATGTCCGATCACGAGATGCCGTCGGCTGATCTCGACATCTCCGGAGAGCGGTATGTCAACAGGTTTCGATTTCGAACCGCGTCCGATGACGATCTGACGCTGATAGATCGGTATTACATTCTGCCGCTGGCCGCCTCGCCAAACCTCAAGCTTATAAAGTTCCTTTGCCCTTGAGGCAACATGGGTCATTTCTTCCGCTTCGGACGCCGTGGAGAGAGGCACCGCTTGTTCAATGGATCTAGCGGTGCTTGGGCTTTTCTGCTGGGAGATGGTGGTCGGTGAAGGCGGAATTCTTGCCGGCGGTGGTACCTGCGGAGCCTGAACCGTTTGAACGGTGAGTTTTTCACGAGCCTCGATCTGTTCGATCCCTTTTGGCCGTACCAGTACGCCGGTCTTATTCGATGTTGAATCTTCCCAACTATGCTCGACGCGGATCTCTCCTTTTTCGAGAGTTCCGTCTATACGAAACTCGATCCCGAATGAAGTCGTTTCCAATTTCTTCTTTCCGGCGATCTCACGAGCCCGTTCGCCCAGAATGTGATATAGCCCTTTTTCCAGCCCTCGACGTTTTTCACCCTGCCACTCTTTGTCATCATCTGTGCTGAAAAAGACCGTGAACTCCCTCGGAATAATGACAGTTCCCTGCGGCAGCGGCACCATTTCTTCCTGGATGACGGCTTCGATCTTTTGAGCAATGGCAACGATGAATTGCTCCGCACGATTTCGAGCTTTTACCTGTGCATCGCGCGCGGCCTTCTCGAGCGTGGTCTCAACCGAATCCTCGTCGATCCATCGTCTGACTTTTTCAAGAATATTAGAAGCCAACTTTTCTAATTCTCCTGTATATCCACATACTTGCCATTAAGCCAGCCGTGGGTAGAATTTGGCCCGCCAACGCGTTCGCGGCCCTGTTCAACTATATCAACTTGGTACCAATTTTCGTGTGTGGCAACAATACGGACACGAGAATTTTTTGTTGCGAGCCCGACGGGGTCATTGTCTGTACTTGGGGTTGGCCGCAGATAAACGTCGGTATTGGCAACGGCCATTCTAGGCATTAGCCGATTTCGCACGGATTCAATGACGTCGTTGTTTCTAAAATAGAGAGCCGTCGCATATAGGGCACCTGTAAATATCGCGGCAAAGGCCACAAAGATCGCAAACCGTCGGAGCGAGGCCTTCCAAGCTCTCTTCGGTGCGCTAACAGGCGGATTTATGTTCTGCGGTGCTGGGATCGACGTCGCCGCCCTTTCCTGCACCGGTTCATAAGCCGGGTAATCGATGACCGCTTTCGAGGGTGGAGTTTCTCCGATCGGAACGGGCTGCTCCCTGGCCGACGATTGTGTATTCTCCTTCAGAACTGCCTCAAAACTTGGCTGCTCAGGTACCAAAGGTGTATAACCACGCGAGACGTGCGGCTGCGGCAGATCCGCCGTTCTCTTGACGACCGTCTCCGGGTCCATATCGGCAACGATATTCAATACCGGGCCAAGATCGAACCAAAATTCTTCGACCGATTGCGGCCTGCGGCCGGGATCGTTAGCAGTAGCCCGATTTAGCACCTCGAGAAGGCTGTCCGACCATTCTTCGTCATTCGACGCCTCAGGAAGTCCTTCGATCGGACCGCCAGTATAAGGCCTTGGCGGCTCACGCGTTACAATGGTGTAAACGGTCTTTGCAAGCGAGTAAATATCGGCGGCCGGTGTTAGCCTTTCTGCGGTATCAGAAAAATACGCAGGACTGTGCTCCGGCGGAGCATAAATATTCGTACCAACCCGTGTTATCGGCGAATCCGCAGCCGAAAATCTCGCAACACCAAAGTCTGCGATCTTTAGCGTAACTAGATCCTCTGTAAGCAGAAGATTTTGAGGTTTGATATCGCGGTGTATGATGCCCCGTGAATGTGCATGGGCAAGGCCGGCGCAAGCCTGCTCGATATATTTGAGAGCTGCATCGATCCGCAGAGGCCGTTGGCGTATCAACGATTGGATATCGCCGCCGGCCATATATTCAAGCACCAAATAGTGAAAGACGACCCCGGCCAGATCGCGTGCAGTCCCGTGTCCGAGACGGCTGATAATGTTGGGATGGCGAACCCTATCAAGGGCGACGGCTTCATTTTGAAAGTTCTCGACGAGCGTTCTTTCAAGATCGAGATCGACGTCTTCCTGAAGGAAAACATTGAGAGCCTTAACAACGACCGTACTGTGCGGCGAGCGGGGTGAAGCAAGCGTGTCGCGCGCCACGAAGATCTCTGCATAGCTTCCCTGTCCGAGCCGTTTGCTAACGTCGTATCTTCTGTCAAGCCTGGAATTTGAAAGGGAAAGTTCTCTCATTTGAAGATACGTAACGAGGTATGTTGAAAGCGCTCCGCTTCTTCTTGCTCCAACACCGTTTACGATATCACAAATAGAATGTTCGCCTTTAATCAAATGAAAGGCAAAAAATCGCCCGCAACCCTGCTGAAAGCCGGTCCGGCTCAACTCGGGTGCGGGCGTCTTTAGCTCAGACTTTGAGTAGTTCCTTAGTTATTCGTACGTCGGAATCCTGTTGTCTGTACATACTGGAAGAACGGCGTTGCGGGCGGCAAACGCGTCGGGTCGAGGAACGTGCTGTCGAATACCCAATTACGTCGCGGCGGGTCATAGACCATATCGCAGCACTTAAATGCACCGTTATTGTTCCGCGAGTTGAAGAGGTTGATCAGCGAACCGGCATAGTTCAAATTTTCACCCGTCCAGTGCTCGAGGAAGCGTTTGAAGTTATGTACGCCGCCGTTAAGGCGGGGCGACATTCCACCCTGATTTGGCGTGGCGTCGTGGCTTGCGATCGTATCACCAGACAGCATAGCGAAACGGATCGTCGTATCCGTCGCACAACGGGGACCGCAAGACGAACTCGCGAGGTCATACGGATAACGGAAGCTCTCTCCGTCATTCCATGCGTTCGAAAGAATCGTGACTGCATCCGCCGCTATAGAGGACGGGATATGAAGGGCCGTATCGAACGGTAAATATTGGTAATAGGGGGTGTTCCCGGTGCTTGGAACCGTTACAACACCCGTGGAGTTGTAGTTGCCCCATACGTAAACACCATTCTCGGAGGCAACGGTAAAGCCGCGAGTGTCCGATGCACTCGACGAGTCATAGATACCCGGAACGGTCGTACCGTTAATAAGGCGTACGCCTCGGCGATAGTATTTATGGTCGTTAACGGCCGCAGCATCAGCATAGATCGTATCATCCCGATAACGCGCGGCCTCCGTGCCGTAAATAGTGTTTAGGATGCCATTTCCATACTGCCCGGCCGGATCCACATCCTCACCCTTTTGCAAGATGCCGTCGTTTCCGGGAGCCGCTCCATACACATCCTCCATATCGTATTTGCCATTGAAGTTAGCATCACCGCGGCGATCCGAGACATAAAGCACCCAACCATTCTCCTGCGGGACATCGTCCTTCGTCAGCGAATGGCCCATCAAGTTCGAAAAAGGCGTGCCCGTGGGGAATCGTCCATCGAAATCGCCACGTAGGAAGCGTCGTAGATTTGCGACGTCGATATCGACCATACTCATCACGCCATTTCGAGCAACCTTCTTGTAGTTGTCGTAGTATGTGTCGGAGTAATAG
>JADYZI010000032.1 GCA_020853255.1 Acidobacteriota bacterium | reverse complement strand
TGTCCATGATCCACGCCATGGTCTGCTCATTCGTGTTCATGTCCGGAGCGGGCACGTCCTTGTCCGGGCCGATAAAATCAATAAGCTCTGCGGTATAGCGGCGGGTCAGCCGTTCCAGCTCGCCCTCAGACATCTGCTGAGGGTTGCAAATGATCCCGCCCTTGCCGCCGCCGAACGGGACATTGACGACCGCACATTTCCAGGTCATCCACGCAGAAAGTGCCTTTACTTCATCGATATTCACATCCGGCGCATACCGGATGCCGCCCTTTGCCGGCCCGCGGGCAAAATTGTGCTGCACGCGAAAGCCTTCAAAAACCTGAATATGCCCTGTGTCCATTCTTACCGGCACGTAAACTTTGATCTCACGGCTTGGGACCCGCATAACTGCGTAAAGGTCGGCATCAAGCCCGAGAAGCTGGGCCGCTCGGTCAAACCGTTCACTCATCGCTTCGAACGGGTTCTTTTCGTCGCTGCCCTTGAAACGCCGCACTTCATCGGCCATCGGATTTGCCATTTCTATACATTCTCCAATTGTACTTTCTGTTATTTCTAGCCTTTTGTCCCGAATTGAACATTTCCGTTCGTAGATCCGGACCTGAAACCTTCAAGATCGAGTGTCACATACCGAAATCCGATCTGTCTAAAACGGGAGCTGATCCGGAAAAAAAGATCAGTGTCAACGATTTTGGCCATCTCAGCGGCAGAGATCTCGATCCGGGCAAGCTCACCATGAACGCGGACGCGAAACTCGCAAAAGCCTTCACGTCGGAGGACCTCTTCACCTTTTTCGACCTGCGTCAGCCGCTCGATCGTGACCGGGACACCCGGCGCGACGCGCGATGCGAGACAGGGGCTTGCCGGCCGGTCCCATGAGACAAGGCCGTGCTCCCGGCTTCGTTCACGAATGTCTTGTTTTGAAAAACCGAGTTCGGCCAGCGGACTGCGGACATTTTTCTCACCAGCGGCGATGAGGCCGGGCCTATGCCCCGCAAGATCATCAGCGTTCGTTCCGTCGAGGACATGCTCAATACCGTTCTCCGCGGCAAACGCGGAGAGTTTGCCAAACAATTCGGACTTGCAAAAGTAACATCGGTTCCCGGCGTTCGCGGCATAGTTCTGATCTTCTACCTCGTCGGTCGCGATCGTTACAAATTCAAAACCGCCGGATGCAGCGGCCTTATCAGCTTCGCCGCGTTGAAACTCAGATACACTGGGCGACAACCCCATCACCGAATGAGCTTCCTTGCCCAATTCCTGCTCGGCGATGCAGGCCAGGTAAGTGCTGTCCACACCGCCTGAATACGCGACCAACACGGAGCACATCTCGCGCATCAAACGCCGCAGGCCCAACTCTTTTTCGGCGGCCTGTCGGCTGGTAGATTCCGTCTTTTCCGCCTGTCTTGCCGGGATCATCTTTCGCCCCCTGGATCGCTGCGAAAACCGGGCTTCGCACAAATAGGGAATCTTATCGC
This sequence comes from Acidobacteriota bacterium, assembly GCA_020853255.1. Next base: position 10,093 of record JADYZI010000032.1, on the reverse strand, counting down.
AGCACCCGTGCGTTGGCAAACACTGCGGGCGTGAATTCGCCAGCGGGCACGCAAAAAATGTTAGCGAAAAAGCTCTGCCGGTGATACGATTGGTTTTAGATCACGATGACAACAGTTTTGGGCAGTTCGTTGTTTGACCGCAAGGCGGTATTTTGGCCGTTGCGGCTTTTTGCTGTTTTAGTGACCGCCGTCCTGCTCGCTGCTCCCATACTCGCCCAGGGCGAATCAGATCCGACGGCGGACGCGGTGGCATTGTTTCAAAAGGCACAGGACCTTCACGAAAAAGGCGACCTGCAGGCAGCGATCGAACTATACGAAAAGGCCATTGCGGCGATGGGTGAATTCCCCGAAGCGGAGTATCAACGCGGCCACGCACTCCTTGCGCTCGGCCGGGATGCGGATGCCGAAAAAGCGTTCAGGCGGGCGGTCGAGACGCGGCCGGACTGGACGCTGGCACTTGCGAATCTTGGATCGATCCTGGTCGGAAAGGGTGCCTATCCTGAGGCTGAGAAACTGCTCCTGAAGGCCATATCCCTTGACGATCAAAATACTCTCGCATATTCGGCACTTGTTGAACTCAGGCTGAATTCAAAAGCGCCGGCCGAGGAATTGAAGCAACTTCTAATACGCGTTTCTGCCCTGACCAGCGGTGCCCGAACGACCGCGGCGGCATGGGCCGCAAAGGCCGCTCTCGAACGGGTCCTTGGTCAAAAAGCGGCGGCCAAGTCAAGCCTTGAAAATGCTTTGGGGCTTGATCCAAAGAACCGTTTCGCCCTCACGTCGAAAGCATCCGCGGCCATTGATGATGGAGATATCCGCGGAGCAGAACCGTTGGTGCATACCCTTGAATCTATCGCCCCAACCTCATCATCTGTAAAGGCCCTCCGCGCCCGAATCCTGTTTGCCGGTGGAAAGGCGGATGAGGCAATCACTATTTTGGAGGCTATACAGGATCCTACGCCGGAGATCACTGCACTTCGTGATAGGATGGCCCTGAGTTCAACCGAAAATGCGGCGGATGTGGAAAAGCAGCTTGCGAAAAGGCCGGCCGATCCATTCATTCTTGGTAAGCTATGCAGGCTTTACCGTACCAGCAACCCTGAAAAGGCGCTTGACCATTGCCGCCGTGCTTCGGAAGCAGATCCATCGAACCTGAGCCATGCGATCGGATTTGCCGCCGCCCTGGTGCAGGCGAAACGGTATGCTGATGCGGTCGATCTGCTCCGGCGGCTTGAGGCCATTTCGCCGGACAATGTAACGATCAGGGCAAATCTGGCGACGGCCCTGTTTCAACTCAAGCGTTATGCCGAGGCGAAAACCGAATATCGCTGGCTGATAGAAAAGCAGCCCGCGACGCCGATCGCATATTATTTTTTGGGGATCTCGCATGACCATTTAACAGAATATGCGGATGCAATGGCCAACTATCAATTGTTTCTCCGGCATGCGGACCCGGAAAAGAACAAGCTTGAGATAGAAAAGGTCAACCTGCGGCTTCCGACGCTGCAGAGACAGATAAAGGAGAAGAAAGGCAAGGGGAACTAGCATTTCACCACTGCCTGCATCAAGAAAATGACGACACAACGGACACGATCGATATGGTACTTGTTCTCTAGCGCCGTGCTCTTGTGTTCGCTTGGGACGAGCGCCTGGGCCCAGCCGATCAATGATGATACCGCGCCGCCGCCCCTGAAGTTCATGTCCAAGGATGAGCAGGCCCGGCTTGAGGCAGAAACTGATGTAAAAAAGCGGACACGCCTTGCCCTCGAGCTAATGTCAGTGCGGCTTAAGCAAGCGGAAACTCTCGAGGCCCAGGACCAATTGGACGAGATGTATAAAGAATTGGGCGGCTTCCACGGCCTGATGGACAATACCCTTGAATTTCTCGACAAAAGCGACCAGGATGATCGCAAGGTCCTCAATAACTACAAGCGCTTCGAGATAGGACTGCGCGAATTCCGGCCCAGGCTGGAGCTGATCCGGCGGGATATTCCTATAAGATACGAACCTTACGTGCGAAATCTGATCGTCTATCTCCGGGCGGCGCGGACAAAGGCGATAGCTCCTCTTTTTAGTGACAGCGTGGTTCCCAGAGCCAGAACAAAACCATGAGAATCATTTCTTCGCGGACCGTCCGCGGCCTCGTTTCATTACTCGTCTGCTTGTTTTGCATCACTTCGATATCCGCACAGCGCCGCGATTTTCTGACCGATGAGGAGATCGAGATCGTGCGCGATGCCCAGGACATTGATGCCCGTATCGACGTGTTGGTAAAGATGATGGACAGGCGCTTTGGTGTACTTGGGATAAACGTCAACGGCTGGAAGGAAGGCGGAAAATCGTCAGCGTCGTGGGGCGAATCGCCAAAAGGCGCCCGTTCGGAACTTTTGAACGATATAAAAAAGATACTTCAAAAGGCGGTTGACGACATCGACAATCTCGCGGCAAACCCAAATTCTGCCCCGATCCGTGACAAGGACGACAAACGCGCAAAAAAAGATCCGGAGCGGTTCCCGAAAGCTGTCCGCGCCCTGGCCGCCGCGTCAAAAAGATACCTGGAACCGTTGAAAATGGAGCTTGACCGTTCGACACGCGATGAGGAGAAGGGTTCGATCATTGATTCCATCGACCTTTGCAACCAAATAATTGAGGCGGTCGGCAGGCTTCCCGGCTAAGGCCCGCCGGCGGTTTGCGGAATCCCGGTTTCCAACTTGAGCAAAATCCCGCTCTAAATTACATTTAGACATTAGATATTTTCGTTTGCCGGTACGCGGCAGGCGACGCACCGGTCGTATCATATGGAAGCAAAGATGACACCCGAGAACGAATTGAAGAAAACCCCGCTCAACCAGGCCCATCGTGAATTGGGCGGCAAGATGGTTGATTTCGGCGGGTGGGATATGCCCGTCCAATACCCGGCCGGCGTAATTGAAGAGCACATGCGAACACGGACGGCCGCCGGACTGTTTGACGTTTCGCACATGGGCGAGATATGGGTCGAAGGCTCCGATGCCATTCCCTTCGTCAACCGGATAACGACCAACGATGTAACGAAACTCGTTGACGGACAGGCACATTACTCGGCGCTGACCAATGAAAAGGGCGGCGTGGTCGATGATCTTCTGGTCTATCGATTCGGCCCTGAGAAGCTTCTGCTGGTCGTCAACGCGGGAACCACCGATAAAGATTGGGCGTGGATCACCTCGCACAAGGCCGACTGTGACATCGTGCTGACCAATGCATCCGCCGATTACTGCCAAATAGCGGTCCAGGGCCCAAAAGCGCTTTCCATTCTTCAAGACCTGACGGACGTTAACCTGAGCGAGATCAAATATTATTGGTTCACGACCGGCCGTGTGGACGGCGTCGAGGCGATCATCTCGCGCACCGGCTACACCGGCGAGGACGGCTTTGAGATATATGCCGCGCCGGAATACGCCGAACAGCTTTGGAACAAGTTGCTCGAAACCGGCGGATACGGCGAGCCGGATGGTATTTTGCCCGCCGGCTTGGCCGCAAGGAATACGCTTAGGCTTGAATCGGGAATGTCGCTATACGGCCACGAACTTGGCGACGACATCATTCCGCTTGAGGCCGGCCTTGGGTGGATCACAAAGCTTCAGAAGGGTGATTTTATCGGCCGTGATGCTTTGGCGGCACATAAAGAAGCGGGCATAAAACGCAAGCTGGTCGGATTCGAAATGATCGACAAGGGGATCGCCCGCGATGGTTTTGATGTTTATATAAATGACGAAAAATGTGGTGTTGTTACATCGGCCAGCCCTGCGCCTTATCTGAAAAAGAACATCGGCCTAGCTTTTGTACCAACGGAGTTTGCAAATATCGGGCAAGAAATTAAAATCGATGTACGAGGAAAGCTTTTAACCGCAGCAGTTATCGAAACGCCTTTTTATAGGCGTCCGAAGTAGGGTTTAGACAAAGTAATTAAACAAAATGGCAAACATTCCAGAAAACTTACGATACAGTAAAGACCATGAATGGGTATTGGTAGATGGCGATACCGCCAGCATTGGGATAACCGATTATGCCCAAAGTTCGCTCGGCGACGTTGTTTATATTGACCTGCCCAGAGTTGGGGATAAATTCGGCATCCACGAGTCGTTCGGCTCGGTCGAATCCGTCAAGGCGGTTTCCGAGATATTCACGCCGGTCGCCGGTGAGGTTACCGAAGTGAACGACGGGCTGAATGACACACCCGAAAAGGTGAACAGCGACCCTTACGGCGATGCCTGGTTCATGAAGGTAAAAATGGAAAATCCCGGCGAAGTCGATGCAATGCTTTCGGCCGTCGAGTATGAGGAGTATCTTTCCAGCCAGGGCTAAATTTAATTTCAGATCTTGGGTTTCGGATCTCGAATTCTGTAATTGAATTCGAGGTCGGACGCTTAGGATCGCAGCTAACTTTCGAAATGCGATATATACCAAACTCGCCCGAGGAACGCGCAACGATGCTTGAGTCCATCGGGCTTTCTAGTGCTGAAGACCTGTTCCGTTCGATTCCGGCCGACGTTCAATTAGGCCGAAAGCTGAACATAACCGACCCGCTCGCCGAACCCGAAGTGATCGCGGCGCTTGAGGAAATGGCCGCCCGCAATACCGCGGCCGCAAAACCGTCATTTCTCGGCGCCGGAGTTTACTCTCATTATTCGCCGACGATAGTTAACCATCTGCTGCAGCGATCCGAGTTTTTTACCTCGTACACGCCGTACCAGCCGGAGATATCGCAAGGCACGCTTCAGTACATCTTCGAGTTTCAAACGCTTATTTGTCAGCTTACCGGCATGGAGGTGGCGAATGCCTCGATGTACGACGGCTCGACGGCGATGGCCGAGGCCTATTTGATGGCACAGCGAGTGACGCGTCGAAACAAGATCGTTGTCGCGGACAGCGTGCATCCCGAATATCGCGAGGTTGCCAGGACCTACACGCAGCACGGCGATGCCGAGATAATAACCGTCGCGTTCGACGAGAAAACGGGCCGGGTCGCTGACCTTTCTATCCTTGACGACAAGACGGCGGCCCTGGTCGTGCAATCGCCAAACTTCTTCGGCTGTATCGAAAATCTCGAACGCCTTGCCAAGGCCGCACATGACGTCGGAGCATTGCTTGTCGTCGTCGTGACCGAGGCGATATCGCTTGGCCTGCTCAAATCGCCGGGCGAATGCGGCGCCGACATCGTGGTAGGTGAAGGCCAGTCGTTCGGTATTCCGATGAGCTTTGGCGGGCCGCATGTCGGCATGTTCGCGACGCGGGAAAAATTCATCCGTCAGATGCCCGGCCGCTTGTGCGGCATCGCCTATGACAAGAACGGCAACCGCGGCTTTACGCTGACGCTCTCGACCCGCGAACAGCACATCCGCCGCGAAAAGGCTACGTCGAACATCTGTACCAATCAAGGCCTTATCGCCCTCGCGGCGACCATTTATATGGAAACGATGGGCAAAAAAGGCCTTCAGGAAGTGGCCGAACAAAATGCTCAAAAGGCAGCGTACGCTCGTAAGGCGGTCGACTCGGTCGATGGCTACTCAATTCCGTTCTCTGCCCCGACATTCAACGAATTTGTCGTTCGCGGGCCGAAACCCGCAATTGAGATTTTAGAGGCCGTCCGCGAAAAAGGCATCATTGGCGGCTTGGCATTGTCGAAATATTACGGGGCGCACGATAACGATTTTCTTGTTTGTGTGACTGAAACGTCGTCACGAGAAAATATCGATCGCTTTGTTTCGGCTCTTACCGAATAGTATGTGCTCTTTCCGATTTGGTCTGTGGCTGCAAATAGGTGGACAATTGATCACCAAATACCTTTATTTTGAAACATCTTGGTTGTACGTCGCTGCTTTGCGAAAATGAAATTCATAGAATTGTGAGATGTGATCATGGTACAAAACGCAATAAAGATCGAGATGCCGGTTAACGCCGATAAGATACGTTTGCCAAAAGCGGTTGATGATAGGCTTCAAATGCTGCTGGACAAGCAAGATCGGGGCGACAATTTAACAGGCAAAGAACGAAAGGAAGCCGAAGGGTTGGTAGAGTTATCGGAAATGTTGTCTCTGATGCGGGCTCGTTCAAAACGCATAGCGAACGGGAGATGAGCTCAAGCCACATTCCGATTTTTCTAAGAAAGCTGGTCGTTAAACGGGCAGAAGATCGCTGTGAATATTGTCGATTATCACAGAAGGGACAAGAAGCAACTTTTCATGTAGATCATGTAGTTCCTGTCGCCGCGGGTGGTGAAACTGCCGCTGAAAATCTTGCCCTTGCATGTGTTTCGTGCTCACTTAGAAAGGCGGCAAGACAAACGCATATCGATCCGAAGACCTCAAAGACGGTCAATATCTTCATGCCTCGGATCGATGAGTGGGCCGAACATTTTGAATGGACCGGCGTTCGGATCAAAGGTAAGACACCTAAAGGCCGAGCAACAGTTGAATTGCTCAACCTGAATCGAAAACTCGTTTTGGCAATACGTGAGGAAGAGTTGTTGGTTGGAAGAACTTTATGGTGAGATCGAACAGGTAAGACGATATAGAGCTTTCCAACTTATGTACCCAAACCGTCTGGAATTACGCCAATGTCGTAGATCATGACTCAATTGTCATGGCTCGTTAAAACAAATGCTTTTTGCAATTCTTGCCATCGCCATATTGTCCGCTATTTTGATCCCTTTCTTCCTATCGATGGATCAAAAGCACACCCATAAGAAGTGCAAATACTGCGGTAAGTCGATAAAGGTTGAAGATGCAAAGTGCAGGCATTGCAAAATGGTACTCGTAAATTTTCCTGATGACCAAACAGATGACGATTCGAAATGACATTGACCGCAGAAGATTTCTCTCCGCTGCCGGCAAAGGCTTCGGACTGATGGCTTTGTCGTCGGCGACCGTTGGTTCGCTGCTAAATGAGGTAAAGGCGGCGGGAAAGGCGGTCGATCACCTCTCGCCGATCGATGCCGCGCTGGACGAAGATTATTGGACAACGATCCAGCAGGCGTTCTCGGTGACGCGGGGCATTGTCAACCTCAATAACGGCGGGGTCAGCCCGAGTCCGCGGATCGTGACCGAGGCGTTCGTCCGATATACGTGGCAGCAGGAAGATGCGACGGCGTACACGATGTGGCAGATATTGGAGCCGCAATCGGAAACAATAAGAACTGGCCTGGCCGAAGTATTCGGGTGCTCGCCCGAAGAGATCGCGATCACGCGAAATGCGAGCGAATCGCTTGAAATTCTGTTGATGGGCCTCGACCTCAAATCCGGTGATGAGATTCTGACGACTACGCAGGATTACCCGCGAATGCTGACCACGCTTAAACAGCGTGAACTCCGCGAAGGGTTGAAGCTCAATCTGATCAAGATACCGATCGCACCGAACAATGTTGATGACATCGCCGCCGCGTTCGAGCGGGCCGTCACGCCAAAGACAAAGCTCATTCTCATCTCGCATCAGATCAACCTGACGGGTCAGATCACACCGGTCAAGAAGGTGTGCGATATGGCTAGAGCGCGAGGCATCGAGACTATCGTTGACGGTGCACACGCGTTCGCACAGTTCGATTTCAAACAGGCCGATCTCGGCTGCGATTACTACGGCACGTCGCTTCATAAATGGATCTACGCACCAAAAGGCACAGGGTTGCTGTATGTGCGAAAAGAGAAGATCCCAAAGGTTTGGGCGTTGATGGCATCTGAGGACAAGAACAAGAACGACATTCGGAAATACGAAGAGATCGGCACGCACTCGGCGGCGATGCGGCTGGCTATCGGCGAGGCAATTCTTTTTCACAACGCCATTGGCGGCAAGCGGAAGGAAGAACGCCTCCGATATCTTTCTCGGTATTGGATGAATAACTTGAAGGCGATCCCGAAGGTCGGCTTTAATACGTCGTTCGACCCGAAACAGTCTTGTGCGATAGCGAATTTTAAGGTCGAAGGCATCGATCCGGTCGCTCTCGGCGGTTATCTGATGTCTAAGCACAAGATATGTACTACGCCGATCGTCCACGATGAATTTACCGGCATCCGCATAACGCCCAACGTTTACACAACGCTTTGGGAACTCGATCGATTTTGCGAAGTCGTCGCGGATGTTGTGAAGAAAGGCTTGCCCAAGGCTTGAAGATCAACAAACTAAAGTTTGTTGGACAGTCCAGCAAACTTTAGTTTGCTGCACCTGACATGAGTATTTTTGAACGACGGTTTACGGTTGGCTGGCGTGATGTTGACCCGAATGGGCATGCCGCCAATATGGCCTATCTCGAATACGCCGTCGATACGCGGATCGCATTTTTCGCGGAAAACGGATTTCCGCCGGATGAGTTTCTGCGACTCGGTTTTGGCCCTGTCGTTAAGACCGATATCATTGACTACTTTCGTGAGCTTAAGCTGCTCGACGAAATTCGGGTGACGATCGAGAACGGCGGGTTCAGCGATGATGGCTCGCGGTTTCGTGTGGTGAACAATATATTCAGATCAGGCGGCGAACTGGCCGCACGCGTGGTCACTGTTGGCGGTTGGCTGAGTTTGACTGAACGCAAATTGATCGAGCCGCCGCAGAAAATGAAGGACGCATGGCACAGGCTGAATGTCAGCGAAGATCTTCAAGAATTGACATCGAGTCTTAAGAAGTAATTTAGAGTACATTCGTTATACAGCTTCCAAGTGAAATGTGTTAAAAGACTCGAGTTGACACTTAATGAGTTGCCATTAGCTTCAGCTAGTGGACAAGTTTGAAAATATTCAATCGGCTTTAGCCGAACTTCTGGAAAGCATATTTCCTCATTTGTGCTAAAGCCGAAACGATGATTTTCTCATAATTTCGGCTAAAGCCTGTGCTTAATTGAATTAATGCCCACTAGCTAAAGCTAGTGGCAATTGAAAAAACAAAATTTCAATACACTTAGACGTCGAAATTGTGAAACACACGGACGAAAACGAACACTTTTATGTCGATAAAGAAAGTAACATCGCATCCCACACAGAACGAATCACTTATCTTCGAACGATCGCAGACCGGCCGCGTTGGCTATCGCCTGCCGAAGCTGGATGTTGACGCTGTGGATCTGGATGAGATCATCCCGGCTGACCTGCGGCGGAGCGACGACCTTGACGGCGTCCCGGAGGTTTCCGAGGTTGACGTCGTGCGTCATTTCACGCGGATGTCCACGTGGAATTATTCGATCGACCTCGGAATGTATCCGCTCGGTTCGTGCACGATGAAGTACAACTCGCGGCTGAATGAAAAAGCGGCGCGAATTCCCGGGCTTGCGAATCTGCATCCGCTTGCGCCGGAAGAAGGGGCGCAAGGAGCGCTCGAGCTGATATACAAGCTGCAAGAGGCATTGGCCGAGATAACCGGCCTGCCCGGAGTTTCGCTGCAGCCGGCCGCAGGGGCGCAAGGGGAAATGACAGGCGTAATGCTGATCCGCGCCTATCTGGACAAGCGTGACGGTGTGGCGGAAACACGACCGGTAGGGAGTGTGCCTCCCGGCCCCGAGGTGGTTAAACCTCGCCGCGTTATACTGATCCCCGACAACGCCCACGGAACAAATCCCGCGTCGGCCGCACTTGCCGGATTTACCGTAAAAACGGTGCGCTCGACTGCGGAAGGCCTGACCGATCTTGAACATCTGCAGCAACTCTGCGATGAGGGCGGCGTTGCCGGGCTGATGATCACAAACCCGAATACCGTCGGCATATTCGAGACCAACTTCCCGAAGGTTTGCGAAATGGTCCACAAAGCTGGCGGCTTGGTCTATATGGATGGCGCGAATATGAATGCCCTCGTCGGCATCGCCCGGCCCGGCGACATGGGAGCGGATGTCATTCACTTGAACCTGCACAAAACTTTCTCGACCCCGCACGGCGGCGGCGGCCCCGGTTGCGGCCCGTGTCTATGTACCGCCGAACTCGCTGAATTCTTGCCGGTGCCGCGCGTCGTGTCAGTACCGCCTGCGTCAGCGGGCGGCCAGGTTCGTTACCGCCTGGATTACGACGCCCCAAATTCCATCGGCCGGGTCAAAGCGTTCTTCGGTAACTTCGGTATGATGATCCGTGCACTTTCCTATATCTAC
>JADYZI010000031.1 GCA_020853255.1 Acidobacteriota bacterium | reverse complement strand
TGCGTATCAGCGGCAGCACCTCGTCCATGATGTAGCGGTCGTACCGCTGAAGCATCTCGACCTTCCACGCCGGATGCGATTCGCGGTTGAGCAGGCTGTATTTGTTGACCGAATTGATAGAATACGCACGGATCAAGCCGTTCTCGATGAACCATTTGATCGAGTCGACCAAATAGAAGCGTTCGTATTCAAGATAATCGGCCGCCGCCGTCGGGAACATCAACAGCGGATAGCCCGCGTGTCCGTATGCCACCAGTGGCATCTCCATATTCAGATTGTGGCTGTACCACGAAGTAATGTCGCGTCGCATAAAGTGTGAGTGGCCCGCAGATATGCGAGCGGCCGGAGGCCATTTGAAAACTTGAGATTAAGTGAAATCGCCGGCATCTGCAAGCCAATGCAGAATCCCGCACGATGCAAGGGCGATGTACAACGCATCGATCCCGCCCTTACTCCGTACGGCCTTCCGCATAGGGCCGCTTACTTCGTGATCGTGATCTCCCGCGTTGTCGAGTTATATCCGCCGTTGTCAACGACGTTGCCGCTTTTATCTACCAACTCCAGCTTGATCGAATGCGTGCCGGCTGACCAGCCTGAGAGCCAGATCGGAGCCCATTTATCTATAAATTTTGGTTCGCCGCCGTCTATCGAATATCGCACGCGGTATTCGCCGCCGTCGCCGGTCAGCTTGGCGTTGGCCAACCAGAAATCGAGCATGATCGCGTCAGCGTCCGCGCCTTTGTATTCGCCCTTCGGACGGCTGTACGTGAGCAGCGGCTTTGACGCATCAACCGCCCCGGCGGTTGAAGGCTGCATCGCTTTGCCCTCAGACGGTGAGGCAGCGTTGGCGTTTGCCATTGTGCTGCCGCTGCTGGTCGTCGTCGGTTTTGAGGCGTCACCGCCGCCATCTTTGACCGTAAACTTCACCATTTGGAATGCGCCTTCGTTCTTATAGCTTTCATGCCAGGGCCGCGACGGGAAAACACGTATAGTATGCTCGCCGTCAGCCACATTACGCAGTTCGAACTCTTGGTCGAGGTTGTAATAGGCCTCGTAAGGCTGATTATCAAGGATCACGTGGATGTGATTGCCCATACCGGTCTGCGGGTCCTTGTGCGGCTCATAGCCTTTCAGATCTCCTGACAGGTTAAGTTTGACCTTGACCGTCGAGCTGTTCACGGTCGAGTTGGCCTTCGGCTCCGCAATTGTCAGAACAGGTGATGCCTGGTCCTGTTGGCCGCGCTCGGCCATTTGGTCTTTTATTTTTTGCGGACGTTCGGCGATCGTGATCGTCTCACGGCTTGCGTCCGCCTTACTGTTCGTATTCGCGTTATTGGCGTTCTTGTTCGTTGCGGTGTCGGTTCCGCCGCAGCTCCAGGCAAATGTAATAAGGGCAAAAAAAGCAGCGATCTTCAATTTTTTCATTATCCCTCCTTAAAAAGCAGAACAGGCTGTCAACCTGTTCATCAACCCAGCTCGTAATACAACCTCGAGCTAGTTCGACCGGCTAATAGCCTGTCGTACCGATGCAGACAATTGCATCCCAAAAACTTCCGTGAAATTCTCAACGATCCGATCTTCAACTTCGGCCATTTCCAAGTCGCGGCCGAGAAGTTTGTCCATTGATGTTACCGGTTCACCCTCGCAGGCGATGATCCAGTTGTAAAAACTCAGGTCAGTATTGACGTTCAGCGCAAAGCCGTGGGTCGTGACCCAGCGTTTGATGTGCACACCGATGGCGGCCACCTTGCCTTCGGCCGTATGGACACCGGTCAGCCCATCAATGCGAAAAGCCGAGATGCCAAAGTCAGCCATGGTGCGTATCAATACTTCTTCGATATCACGGACGTACTTGTGCACGTCCTCTCGGTCCGGCGAAAGGCTTATTATCGGGTAGCCGACCAACTGGCCAAGGCCGTGATAGGTCACCTTGCCGCCGCGGTCGGTTTCAAATACCTCGATCCCAAGGTTCCGCAAAATATCAGCCGTCGCGAGTACGCCGTTCTGTTTCGCACGGCGGCCTATCGTGTAGACATGCGGGTGCTCGAGCAACAGTAAATGATCTGCCTCGCGCTCGACGATCACGTGTGTTTCAAGTGTTTTCTGAAGCTCAAGCGCCGCTCCGTAGGCAACCCTACCGAGGCGGCTTACTTCCAACAATCTCTCCCGCATATCCTAATATGATAAGATTTTACCAGATAATTGACGGGCGGGATAGGATTATGAGAACAGCCAGATTTTTGACGATAGTATCGGTATTGGTCTTGGGGCAGTCAATGTCGGCAGCCGGCCAGCGAACACGCAGGCCGGTCGCGGATCCGACGCCGAAGGCGGCGCCCAGCAGGGTAAATCCAGTTGTCGCGGCTGCAAAACAGAAGGTTGCGAACCAGCTATTTAACGTAAATAAATTCGTCGATGTACTTGGCCCGGCGGCATTGACGATCGAGAATACGGATAAAGACGCAAAGTCTCGGCGGCTTAAGAAAGACGTGATAGACGCAAATGAGGCGAACAAGAAAAAAGTTGTCGAAGCGATAAGAGGAATGCGGGCCGGACTTTTGACGCTTGAATCGGACTTTCGCACCAAGCCGCAGCTTACCAGATATCTTCCAATGATCCAGGGCATTTCCGCCCTCTGTGCCCGCTCCGAAGACAGCGCGATAGCCGGAAAGTTTGTCGCCGCAAAAGATCCGCTGAGGCAGGTGGCGCAGAAACTTTCCGACACCATGGCCGTTCTGCCAAAATAGGCTTGAAAGATCAGGGCTTTTGTAGCGCCGGTATCTTTGAGTCCGGCTCGCATACCTCGATCTTTTTGTTCAGGGACGCGATCGATCCGCCGGCGGCAGCGGTGAGCCCGAGTTTTTCACGAATGAACTTTTCCGCGTCTGATCGAACAAGTTCGCCATTCACAATAAAAGGCTTGGTCTCGACCACGTCGCCGTCCGCCTGAATTTTCGAAGGTTCCAGGAAAACGTACCACGGCGTTCCCCATTTTCGCGTGTCACCCGCCGCTGCACGCGCCGCGTAATGGGCCGTGTTCGTTCGCTCGGACAAGTTGGCCGCTTCAAAAACAGACGGAAATGTGAGCTTATTCTGCTCATAATTCTCCTTCATCTTGTCGAGAACGTCGTATTCTGCAACGCCGATCACGGCCAGGCCATCCGCACCATATTTTGCGAACATCGCCTGAACGAACCCGACGTCGCGTTTCCAGCCCGGGCACCAGGGTGACCAGTAGGCGATCATTACGAGCTTTTTCCCATGTACGAACTGCCGCAGGTTCGTTTCGCCGCCGCCGTTGAGATTCTTGTATGTCCAATCCTTGTACCTGATCTGTTTCTCTACGATCGGCGACGGATCAGCTTGGCCATAAGCCACAGTGAGTGTGGAAATGATGAAAACAAACGAGATGAGAAATTTCATATATATCCTTAGGGCCCAATTAAAGACTAGCGATTCTGATGATATAAGGCAATAGGAATGTTGCCGAACGTGCAAGACTTTCTCCAGTACAGCAAGCTGACAACAGCCTATCTCACGCGTTTAAGATCGCGGCCGGTTGGCCTTCGCGACCAGCGGGCCAAATTCAGATATATTCCGCTCAAGGCCAAGAATGCTGTTAATGCTGAGAACGCGAGGAGCAGCACAAGCTGCCAACTTCCAGAAAAATAATAAAAGTGGGCCTCGCGAAAGAAACGCGTCTTCCAGCCTGGCGGTTTGGAGAACAATGCCTGTCCCGTTTCAGCGTCCACAAAGATCGAGTCGGCACCGAGCCCTCCTACAGCCTGATACTGGGGACGCCCGTCTTTCATCAACAGTGTCAATGCTGTGGTGGGCAGTTGCCTTTCGGCCAATTCATTTGCTCTCTCCAGCGCCTGTGACGGGCCGATGTGCACGCGGCCCAGATCGATCTTTTCGACCGTCCCCCCCTCCACTGTATTTGGAAGGGCATAAAGAAAGCCGCTCAGGGACCAGGCGAGCACGGGGATTGAAACGATGATTCCCAGCAATAAATGAAGTTGATAGATCGCCTTTCGCATAGATACAATGGGCAGAGTTAATACCCGGCCGATTTTGTGCTAATCTGTTGATTGTCCCGAAGATCGCAGCTATGAGCAACCAGCCTACAGTCACTGATATTTTCAAGCAGGCGCTCGAGATTCGCAAAACGAACCCGAGCGGTACTTATGCTGACGTAAGATCGCAGCTACTCAACCAGTTTGGCGGAGGGGCTTTTCCGGAAACGGCCTATTTGACCATTCCTGAGTACGACAACATCGTTCCTGAGGAAGATTGGACCGCAGGGCTTCCCGTCGTTTACCGCGGCATCCAGAACGAAGACTGGAATGACGTCGTCCAGGGCATCATTATAAGCCTCGAACAGGTCGAGAACTTTCCGAAACAATCCGCCCGTGAGGATGATCCGGTCAAGGAATGGCGCGACCGCGGCAAGTCGATCGCCGATGCCGAGGAAAAAGTTCTCGAGAAGTGGATGCCCGATGAGCTAATGGCCATGGCGAGACGAAGTGTTTCAAAATAGCCTTTTCGGACTAACGAAAACTGAAAAGTCAGAACTGAAAATGCGGAGCCTCCCGATTTTTGTTTTACTTTTCGGTTTTTGCTTTTGGCGGCACAACCAACTTTAGCCCGTCAAATGCCTGGACGACCTCAGTCATCGGCGAGAACTTCGCAACCTCGCGTCCAAAATCGATATCGTCCCAATACGGATAAAGATGGGTCAAAACAGCTAGCTTTGGTTCAGCTTTGCGGATAACGTACATCGCTTCGGCCAGTTCCAGGTGGTTTTCGGTTGGATTATCAAATGGGAAAGAGGCCTCGATGATCAAAAGATCAACCCGTCGGGCAAATGCAGCCAGAGTTTCAGTAAAACCGGTATCGGAAGTATAAACGAGCGTCGAGCCGTCACGATCGCGGAGGTGGATAGCCAAACTCTCTTGAGTGTGCGGCGTTTTTAATGCGACCGCCTCGAGGCCGGGGGCGATCTGGAATTTTTCCAGTGGTTCGACCTCGACGATATCTAGCGGAAAAGGCTGATCGAGCAGCTTGTAGTCACTTAGGCCGCTATACCCCTTTAGAAGTGCTTTTAACCCGGGGCCGCCGAAAATTCGAAGCGGCTTAGTTCGGCCCCGCATTTCTTCTGCGTGACGGGTGCCGAACAGGAAAGCCGGCAGGCCGCCAATGTGGTCGAGATGGAAATGTGAGATCCAGATCGCATCCATATTGGACCATTCGAATCCTTCCGCCATTATCCGTCCGAGCGCAGAAACGGAAAAATCAAGAAAGACCGCTGCCTCCGATGTCTGAAGCCAATACGCAGAACTTGTCCGCTTTGGATGCGGGACCGCCGTGCCGGAGCCTAGTACCGTCAATTGCATAAGGTTCCATTCTATTGCATAAGCCCCGCCGGTGCAGAGGCCCGCGTGTTCCAAAGGCCCAGCAGATAACTATCGTGCTGGCTTCGTGCATTGCGGCCCTGGAGATTATGTTAGATTTAACTTTATGACCCAAGTGGACATACTTGCCATTTTTGCCCACCCTGACGATCTTGAACTCACCGTTGGCGGGACGATTCTAAAGATGAAGGGCCTCGGGTACCAAACCGGTGCGCTGGATGTTACCCGCGGAGAAATGGGGACGCGCGGAACGGTCGAAGGCCGGGCAGCGGAAGCTGAGGCGGCGGCGGCGATCTTGAAACTTGATGTTCGTGAGAACCTCGGCCTGCCTGATGGCCATGTCTTTGCCGACGACAGTTCGCGAACCGCCATGGTGAAAGTGATGCGGCGGTTAAAGCCCCGTGTTCTTTTGACGCATCAATTGGACGATTCACATCCGGACCACGGCCATATTGCAAGGCTTGTCCGCGAAGCCGCACGGCTTGCCAGTATGCGCAATTATGATCCGGAAACCGGGGCAGACAAGATACCCGTTCCGATGGTCGCACACAACATCTTTTCACGCCGTGTCGTACCTTCGTTCATCGTGGATATTTCGCCGTTCCTTGACGAAAAAATGGCGGCGATCCGGGCGCATCGCTCGCAGTTTTACGATCCTGCGTCGGGTGAGCCTGAAACGCGGCTGACCGCGAAAGGGTTTCTCGATGAGCTTGAGAACCGCTCGCGCTATTTCGGCTCGCTTATCGGCGTGGCAGCAGGCGAACCTTATTATGTTCGGGAAGCCCTGAATATCGAGGATCCGGTGGCTTTGCTTACACGCCCAATGAATTTGTATTCGTAGAACCGGCACACAGCCTGTTCATCTGCGTGACATGCAGGAAGTCCGACGTACGCCGTATGACCCAACTCGCACCCGAGGAAATTGAACTTGCAAAAAAGCGGCGCATTGTCGATCGGCTGGCGGAGCGGCTGGCCGACGCCGAAGAGCAGATCGCGGACCTGAACGCCGAACTTGAACGATTCGAGGCACGGTACACGATGGAGGTAGGCCGCCTTTACGCCCGGCAGGACGAGGTAGATGCACAAATAGCGGAGGAAGAGCTAAAGCTTGTTCCCGACGACGAAGAGATCAAAAAGAAGGTTGCGGAACTGCGTCGCCTTGCCGAAGAATCAGCGGCCCGTGCAAAAGCCGCTGAGGAAAAGGAGGCCGAGCTATGGGAGCCGACGGCCGAAGCCCGAAAGGCCTACCATGAACTCGCCCGAAGTATTCATCCCGATCTAGTGCTTGATACGGCTGAAAAGGAACGGCGGCACCGCTTGATGGCAGAACTCAACGGCGCCTATTCGTCCGGGGACCAGGAGCGGCTGCGAAAACTTGCCGCCGAGCTTCGCATCAGCCCGGAAGCTGTGACGGGCGGGTCTGTTGGTGACCAGCTTGTCCGGGCGATCCGGCAAGTCGCGCAGATCAGAAATCGGCTGGTTGAGATCGAAAAAGAAAAGGCCTCAGCCTTTGCAACCGAGCTTTTCGCCCTAAATACAAAGGCCGCCGATGAGGCCGCAGCGGGCCGCGATATGCTGAAACAGATGGCCGAGCGGGCCAAGACGCACATCCTAAAATCCGAAAGGCGACTCGAAAACCTCCGGAATGTCACACAGTCTCAGGAAGAATATGTTCGTGAGAAATTTGGCATGGATATCTCGGATTTCAGATAGGCTATCCAAAGATCCGCCGATATAGGCGCATTGTTTGACAACCATCAAAAACTATGGCATTCTGAAAATCTACTTGAGCATCCCACGATCAAGAACTTTAATTTGGCTTCAGAATAAGTTTTGCTCTTTTTAAGGGCGCGTGATATTATTTGCTTTTCGCTGCCGGTTACGCCCTGTAACTGGCGCGAAAACGGGGGAAGACGGAGTGGGAGACGTCTTCCCCTTCAACGTTTAAACATCACTTCCGGCGGCATGGCCCGAAGCCCATGCCCACTGAAAATTATATCCGCCCAGCCAACCGGTCACATCCACGACCTCGCCAATGAAATAGAGGCCCGGAACCTTTTTTGCCTCCATCGTCTGTGACGAAAGTTCGTGCGTGGAAACGCCGCCAAGCGTTACTTCAGCACGGTCATAGCCCTCCGTCCCAGAAAATTGCACGCTCCAGGTATGCACCGCGGCGGCGGCGAATTCGATCTCACGGTCCGATAATTTGTCGAGCGGCCTATCCGGAAAGCTTTCCTCGACAAATCGCTCAACAAATCGGTGCGGGAGCAATTCAGAAAGAAAATTCGAGATCCGCTGCGAACGATGGCGCTCCTTTGTCAATAGCTCGCGCAAACTTTTCCCGGGCAGCAGATCGATCTCGACATGCGCGGACGGTGTCCAATAATTGGAGATCTGCAGAATTCCCGGGCCGGACAACCCGCGGTGTGTAAAAAGTATGTTTTCCCGAAAAAAATGCGATCCGGCCGAAACTTCGGCGTCAAGCGAAATTCCCGCAAGAGCTTGGCCGTTCCGGGCGTTCTTTCGCACAAGGGCCACCAGCGAAGGGCGTGTTTTCGTGAGCTCTATGCCGAACTGCCTGGCTATTGTATAACCAAGGTCAGAAGCTCCGACCTTCGGTTACGATAATCCTCCGGTGGCCACAACGATAGTTTTGGCTTTGAATTTTCCAGCGGTGGTGTTGATCTCGAAATCGTCAGGCCGCGTCAATGAGGAGACCCGGACGCCGGTCTTGACCTCGACACCTGCCCGCCCGCACTCGGCAAGAAGCATATCGACAATATGCCTGGAGCTTTCAGGGCAGAACAACTGGCCGAGCTTTTTCTCGTAGTATTCGATGCGGTACTTGCGGACAAGCCGGATAAAGTCTTCCGGCGTAAAGCGGGCGAGAGCTGATTTACAAAAATGCGGATTCTCGGAGATGAAATTTTCAGGGCCGGTAGTGATATTCGTAAAATTGCATCGCCCGCCCCCTGAAATAAGGATCTTTTTGCCAACCTGCGGGCTATGCTCGATCACAAGCACCTTTCGCCCGCGCTTTCCCGCCTCGACCGCACAAAACAGTCCGGCGGCACCGCCACCGATGATAACGACGTCATTCACCAAAAAGGCCGACTCCGCGTTCTTTCTTTATGATCTTCGAGATGATCGCCATGACCGGTGAGTCTCTGCATTCAGGGAATTGCTCGACGATTCTGCCGTTGGCTTTAGATAGTGTCGTCATACAAGATACCGCCCCTCCAAAATAGCCAAATGGTGCCGGACGTGGCCGATGCAGATATTCGCCAGAGCGCGGACGGAGACAGGTGATCCGCTCGCGGTGCCGACACGCGCCCAGGCATCTGAATTGAGGTTATCGAGCATCAGAGCATTGGCCCTACGGCAAAACCCGAATTCATCCAGCAGGTGAGAGAACGAGCGGTGATTCGCATTTGAGTTCTCAATATAGCCATCCTGTTCAAATCCTTCAAGCGGTGTTTCGTCGCCGCGGGAAATGCGCAGGATACGATAGGCAAAGATACGTTCGCCGTCGATCAGGTGGCTTAACACTTCTTTGATGGTCCACTTGCCTTCATCATAGGCAAACGTGCCTTTTTCCTCAGGTAGAGGAGCGACCGCGGCACGCAATTCGTCGGGCTGTGCCGCAAAGGCGGCGCGGATGTCGGTTTCAGGGACAAGCGAGATGTACTTGTCATAATATGGGTCGTATTCGTTTGGTTTGGGCTTATACACGTTACGGTGAAACTCCTTTTTATAACTTACCGTTTGCGTGTATATTACCAGAAAGCAGGCCAAGCGCCTGATATCTGCCACCAATATGCGTTGTTTAATTTTTGCCGCGATCAGCCTGTTCGCCGTGTCCACGCTGTCGGCCCAGGGCGGCAAGGCCGAGCCGAAACGGATCGAGTTTGAAAAGGGCGGGTCAAGCATGACACTGACCGGGACATTGTCGAACTCGCAGGAAATGGAATATGTATTTTCAGCGGTGAAAGGACAGACGGTTTTGATCAGAATGGCGAACACGAGTCTTTTTGACTATCGGGTCTTCAGCCCTGACGCGGATCTGGATACTGAGTTCGACAGTTCGCGCACCAGCGCTATCGAACTTCCTGCTAGCGGTGATTATCTGCTTTTTGTCCGAAAAAAAATGGTCAGCCGTCCGCGGACGGCGCGGTTCAGCCTCACAATTTCAATAAGGTAGGCGTGTGCAACGCATACGTCAGGTAGAATAGGTTTCGTCGAGGAGGAGAGTTACGTTAATGAAACGAGTTTTAGCTTTAGGTGTATTGGCCGTCGCTGCGGTTTACGCGTACGTCGGCATTGGAGTAAGGGCGATCGAACCAACGATCACAGAACGATTCGCGGCGGCCGGTGCCGTCCAAACGGGCGATTCGGGCGCCTACAATTTTGATAAGGCACACAGCTTTATAGGCTTTAAGGTCAAGCATATGGGCCTGATCGAAGTTCCCGGCTTTTTCCGCGATTTTACCGGAACGGTCAATTACGATGCGAAGGATGTCACCAAGTCGTCGGTCGAATTTACCGCAAAGACGACCAGCGTCGATACGGGTGTTGCCCCGCGCGACCGGCATCTCCGAACCGCGGATTTCTTTGATGTCGAAAAATTCCCCGACCTGACCTTTAAGAGTACGAAGGTTGAAAAGAAAGGGAAGAACTTGATGGTGACCGGCGATTTCACGCTTCGCGGCGTGACCAAGTCGATCTCATTCCCGGTACAGATCGCCGGTTTCCTCGGCAGTGAGCGCGGCACCAGAATGGGCGTGACCGGTGAGACAAGCATCAATCGTCGCGATTTCGGCGTCAATTACGGCAAGGATCTGCCAAACGGAACAGCGGAGTTGTCTGACGACGTGAAGATCACGCTGCAGATCGAGGCCAATATGTCGAAACAACCGGCGGCGGCAAAAACGGAATAGCGGAAGGCCGGTTCGTCCAACAAATTATTAGGTATATTGACGGCCGTTGCCCGTGGGTGACGGTCACCTTGCTTTTGCGACGGGACCGGCGGGCTAGTGCTTCTCAGCCTCGGCAAAGGAAATATCGTAAATGGCGTAGTCTTCCCAATTTTTGTAGTCGAAATGCCACCATTCGTTCGGATTTACAGTAAACCCTTCGTCCTCCATCAGCTTTCGCAGCAGTTCGCGGTTGCGGTTTTCTTCTTCCGTGCCGCCGGCATAATTCGGTGACGCCCGTTCGGTAAACTCATCATATCCGGACGGCATCGGCAGCAGTTGGCCGGTCTTTAGATCAAAGATGCTTAGGTCAACCGCGCACCCGCGGTTGTGTTTTGACCCTTTATCCGGGTTGGCGACAAATTTTCGCTTGTCCTCGGGCGTTACTTCCCAAAAAAGTTTAGTGATCGCCCACGGCCTATAGCCGTCGAAGATCACAAGGCCGAGGCCTTGCTTCTTTAACTTTTCGT
>JADYZI010000030.1 GCA_020853255.1 Acidobacteriota bacterium | reverse complement strand
GAATAGCACGAAGCTTCGCATTTTCGCCCGTCAGGGCTTATCCTCTTCCTTTCGGCCGTGAAAAGATGAACGAGCTTGATTCAACCTGGCAGCATCTGCTCGAATCCGCCATCCAGAATGCGGAGGTCTCGGGCCGCACGGACATCGTCGAATATCTTCAGCTCAAGGCTTCAAATGATCTGCTTAGAACGACGGCGACCCAATGGCTGCTGGATTCGTTTCTCGAAGCCGCTTTCGAAGCCGCCAGAACCCGGCCCGCACTAAAGATCGAACGCGATGAACCCTACGAATTTGCTCGCGGCAGCGGACGTATGGAAGGCTCGCGACTGATCATTTCACTCGGAGTACGATGTCTCGAAGTGCGTGCCGGTTGGCCGCGGAAGCCTTCAAGCGGCATCATTCGCGGAAACGCTCTTGCCGCGGCGGACGTCGTGCATTTCGGTCTTTCGCGGCACAATAGCCTGCTTTCGCTCGTTCGCGGCGAAACAACGCCTTTTTGGCAGGACGGGGACCGGAACCTCATCGACCTCACGTTCATCGCCCGCCACATCGCCATCCTCGCCGAAGCCTAAGAATCTATTGACACTCCATACGAGTTCAGTGTAGGATTGCCGAAATTACCAAATATAGAACACCCTTGCGTCCCACGCTTTAGATCTTATGGAGGATCACGATGAGGTGCAAACAGCTTTTTATGACACAGCTTGTGCTGTGTCTTTGTGTTTTGGCGCAATCCGTTTATGCACAATCAACGGAGTTTACGTACCAAGGCAAGTTAATGGATGCGGGAGCACTGCCGACGGCTATCTACGACCTTGAATTCGCCCTTTGGGACGTGGAAACGGGGGGTGCAAATGCTCTTTCAAGGCAAATCGTTCCCGGCGTCCAGGTAAGAAGCGGCATATTTACTGTACAGCTTGATTTCGGGCTTAATTTTAGAGGCGGTGCGAGATGGCTCGAGATCTCGATCAAGAAGCCTGCCGATGCGACATTCACGCTCCTTACCCCGCGTCAGCCAATCACAACGGTGCCATATTCGATCCGCAGTTCAAGCGCAGCAAATGCGGATTCAGCCACAAATGCGATCAATGCAGCAAACGCTACGAACGCTGTGAGCGCAACAACCGCAAATAACGTCACTGGAGTAGTCGCGATCGCGAACGGCGGTACAGGTTCCGCGACGCAGAATTTTGTCGACCTCTCAACGGACCAGACCGCTGGCGGCAACAAGACCTTTACCGGGGCCCTGAGCGGAACCGTTGTAAATGCTGTGACGCAGTTCAACGTCGGCGGAGACCGAACGATGAGCTCGAGCGGCGCATTTAATGACGGGCTTAGCGGGAATTTCCTGACGTCGAATGTTTTTGTAGGAAGCTTGGCAGGAGGAAATACCACTCCCGATCCTTCGCTCCCAAGTATTTCAGGAAAGCTAAACAGCTTTTTCGGGGTCGGGGCCGGCCAGGCGAATACCACTGGATCCTTGAATTCTTTCTTTGGCTTTCAGGCCGGACAGCTGAATACGACGACGGGTGGCAATTCTTTCTTTGGCCAATCTGCCGGCTTCAGGAACACAGGCTCTAGCAACTCTTTTTTCGGCCGCCTTTCAGGTTCTCATAATACGAGCGGCGTCAGCAATACTGCCGTCGGAGAGAACGCGGACTTTGCGGCAAATAATGCCACAGGCAGTTCGAACACGTTGCTAGGCTCGAATAGTCGTGTCGCCGCAGATACAAGTTCTCAGACCGCGCTTGGTTCGCTTTCCAGGGTCGACGCCGCAAACTCGGCCGCTATTGGGTTTCGCTCCCACGTGGCCCAGAGCAATTCGATAGTTTTGGGGAGTATTAGCGGCGTCAACAACTGCAATCCACCATTTTGCGATTCTGTTAGGGTCGGCATCGGAACAACAGTTCCCGCAGAGAGACTTCATGTGGTCGGGAATGGGCTTTTCACCGGAAACCTAACTGTCAATGGCGCATTGAATGCGACGCTCCCGGTCGGAAGCGGCAATTATATTCAGAACACTACATCTCAACAAGGATCGGCTAACTTCCATATATCAGGCAGCGGTAGGATCCGAACTGATCTGACGGTTGACGGTAATGTTCAAGTTGGTGGAACCATTACGACATCTAGTACGATCTCGGCAGTAAGCGGACAAGTATCCGGCACGTTGACCGCGGGGGCGATAAACACGTCGGGCCCAGTACAGACCGGAACTCTTTTTTCAACGTCTATAACGACTCCCGGGAGTCTTGTTGCCGGCGGCGATACCGGCATCGGCACCAATGCCCCCGTAAGAAGGTTGCACGTCGATGGAACGGGCGTCATCAGGGCGCGAGTCAACTCGGATTCAAATGCAGGCCTTGAGCTAACGTTGAATAACCAGCCTGGCTGGTCCGTCGCGACCGTCACCGGAGGCCAATTCCAGATCTTCAATGATTCGATACTGCAGAATGCTCTTTGGATCGACGCGGCGACCAATAGTGTCGGCATTGGAACTTCTGTTCCGGATCAGCTTCTTTCGGTAAACGGCAATGCTTCAAAGATCGGCGGAGGTTCGTGGGCGGTATATTCGGATGCCCGATTGAAAAATATTCATGGGCGATTCACTCGCGGTCTCGGTGATCTGATGAGGCTTGAGCCGATCCGTTTCGAATATCGCGCAGATAACGCGCTTGGTTTGAAAGGGTCGGGTGAGTACGTTGGATTTAGTGCGCAGGCCGTAGCAAGAGTTGTACCCGAAGCCGTCAGTCGCAGCGACAACGGCTATTTGCAGATCAATAACGACCCGATCATCTGGACAATGCTGAACGCGATCAAGGAACAGCAGGTTCAGCTCGCCGAGCAAGCGGCGATCAATCAGAAGCTGCAAGAGCAGGTAACCAACCAACAGGCTGCCATAGAAGCGCTAAAGCGATCGGTCTGTTCTCAGAACAATGACGCAGAGGTATGTAAACCCCAAAAGTAGAATTTTTGCTTCCTAACCTAAAACGGGGTCGAGGCGCTAGACGACCTCGGTCGTCAGCCGCCCTCCGCGGTAAATCCCTGTTAAAAAAGATTTTCTTGACTTTGGGGTCTCGGATTCGGCATAATTTCGAGTGAAGGCCGGCGCCTGCCGGCGTTACCTCAGAGTTGGGCCACCAATTTGACGCCGCACATCGATCGTATCTTGCGAGTATAATAAACCCCGACCTTTTTTCTGTTTTGCCTTACGGAGGAGAAGTATTGTGAATAGTGAAGAACTCGAACTAAGCCTACGCAGCGAATTCGAGAATTATCTAAAAGACG
>JADYZI010000029.1 GCA_020853255.1 Acidobacteriota bacterium | reverse complement strand
TTGAGTCCGCCATGGCTGCCGCAGCCGATTAGAACGTTCCTATGACCAAGCAATACGTACTCGATCTGAACCAGGTTGGCAACAAAGATGTGGCCCTCGTCGGCGGCAAATGCGCCAGTTTGGGCGAACTTTTCCGCGAATTAACGGGCAAAGGCGTTCGTGCGGTCGATGGATTTTCCACAACAAGCCACGCGTATGAGGTGCTGCTTGAGACCGACGGCCTAAGAAAGAAGCTTCAAAAATTGCTGAAAGGCCTGGATGTCAACGATCTGGATGCACTTGCAAGCGTCGGAAGCCAGGCGCGGCAGCTAATGCTCGATGCTCCATTTCCCGCCGAGGTCCAATCCGCTATCCACGAGGCATACACGCGCCTTGGCGAACGGATCGGCAAGCGTGTGTTTGAGGTGGCCGTGCGTTCGTCCGCAACCGCGGAAGACCTGCCTGACGCGTCATTCGCCGGCCAGCAGGACACGATCTTAAATGTCCGCGGAGAGGAAAATCTGATCCGCGCCTGTCACGAGTGCTACGCCTCGCTGTGGACTGACCGGGCCATCTCCTACCGGACAGCGAAAGGTTTTGATCATTTTGATGTCGCGCTGTCGATAGGCATCCAGCCGATGGTCCGCTCGGACGCGGCGTGTTCCGGCGTTATGTTCACGCTGGATACGGAAAGCGGTTTTCGCGACGCGGTCGTGATAAACGGTGCGTGGGGACTTGGCGAAGCGGTCGTACAGGGAATGGCGACGCCGGATGAATGGATCGTTTTCAAGCCGACGCTGAAGCTCGGTTTCCGCCCGATAGTTACGCGGAAGCTCGGCGTAAAAGAGGTCAAGATGGTGTTCGCCGACGACGGCGTCGGCACGCAGGTCCGCGATGTGGTCGAGTCACAGCGGAACCGGTTTTGCCTTGCGGGTTTCGAGGTGCTGCAGCTTGCCGAATGGGCCTGCGCGATCGAGGAACACTATTCGGCCCTGGCCGGACACTCTCAGCCGATGGACATCGAATGGGCCAAGGACGGGATCACGGGTGAACTCTTCATCCTTCAGGCAAGGCCCGAAACGGTTCACACGCAAAAGGACGGTGCCTTTATCGAGACGTATCGGCTGACCGGCATTCACGGGGCTCCTTTGGCAAGCGGAGTGGCCGTAGGAGAAAAGATCGGCCAGGGAACCGCCCACGTGCTGCTCGATCCGGCCAAGCTGAACACGTTCAAACAGGACGAGATATTGGTCACAACCATGACCGATCCGGCGTGGGAGCCGATAATGAAACGTGCCTCGGCGATCGTTACCGAACGAGGCGGCCGCACGTGCCATAGTGCCATCATCAGCCGCGAACTCGGCATTCCGTGCATTGTCGGTACCGGCAATGCAACGGAAATGGTCAAAAGCGGGACCGACATTACCGTATCGTGTGCTGAGGGCGACCGCGGAAATGTTTATTACGGCAAGATAGATTTTGAGCTCGACCGCCGCGAGATAACCAATGACGAACGGCCTGAAACCAAGGTGATGATGAACGTTGGCGACCCCGACCATGCTTTCGCCGTTTCAAGAATGCCGAACGACGGCGTCGGGCTTGCCCGGCTTGAGTTCATCATCAACAACCACATCGGCATCCACCCGATGGCCCTGATCAAATATCCCGACCTGAAACGGCAGGCCGACCGTGAAGAGATCTCGCGGCGGATATTGGAAGAAGACCCGAAGGAGTTTTTTGTCCGTTCGCTGGCCGAGGGCGTCGGGAGGATCGCGGCGGCGTTCTATCCGAAACCGGTGATCGTGCGTATGTCCGATTTTAAATCGAACGAGTACGCAATGCTGATCGGCGGCAAGGAGTTTGAGCCGGAAGAAGAGAACCCGATGATCGGCTTTCGCGGTGCTTCGAGGTATTACGATGATCGGTACCGCGCCGGGTTCAGGCTTGAATGCCTCGCACTTTGCCGTGTTCGCGATGATATGGGCCTGACGAATGTGACGCCGATGATACCGTTCTGCCGCACGGTGGAAGAAGGCCGGCGGGTCATTGATCTGATGGCCGAATACGGGCTGAAGCAGGGCGAGAACGGGCTTGAGATCTACGCGATGTGCGAGCTGCCCGCGAATGTAGTGTTTGCGGATGAGTTCCTGCAGGTCTTTGACGGATATTCGATAGGCTCGAACGATCTGACGCAGCTTGCACTTGGCCTTGACCGCGATTCTGAAATGGTCGCGCATTTGTTCGACGAGCGGAACGGTGCGGTCGAGAAAATGGTGGCAATGGCCATTGACGCGGCAAAGCGCAACAAGAAAAAGATCGGCATCTGCGGCCAGGCGCCGTCCGATTATCCGGAATTTGCCGAGTTTCTGGTCAAACGCGGGATCAATTCGATCTCACTTAATCCGGATACCGTCATCCAGACTACGCATCATATACTAAAGACGGAAAAGGCCGTAAACCGTACGGCGGCCACGGCAAGCGAATAAATGGCCCAGACAGCCGAGAATTATATCCCCGCAAGCCTTGCGAAAACCTTTCGTTCGCAGGCGTTTGCGGCATGGGGTGTTGCGGTGGCAATTGTCGCGATCTGGGTCGGCGCCATTGTGTCTGCTCCGCTTGCGGGCGATCTTGGCTTCGGTGCGGCCACGCCGATCTACAGCTTTTTCAGCTATATCTGCCATCAACTGCCCGAACGGTCGATGCATCTTGGTTCGCATCAAATGGCGGTTTGCTCGCGATGCTTTGGTGTATATTTTGGCCTGTTGGCCGGGCTTATCGTCTATCCGTTATGGCGGCGGATAGATGACATCGAGCCGCTGCCGAGGTTCTGGCTCTTCCTTTCGCTTGTGCCCATCGGCATTGACTGGTCGCTGACGGTTTTCGGGATTTGGGAGAATACGCTTCTGTCTCGGTTCCTCACCGGGCTTGTCCTTGGGGTTGCCTGTGCGACCTACATCGTTCCTGCCGTTGTCGAGATAAGGAGGAATTTTGCCCTCCGCCGCCGGGCAGAGGCGCACTGACAGGCCGGAACATTTGTTGACTTCTATTCGTAGAAAGAGCAAGATTGTAGCGCTGAGAATTAATATGGCATTAACGCAGGAAAAGGCTGTCGAAGAGGCCAGAAAGGACCTGGCGAAACGGTTGAGCGTCAGTGAGAACGACGTCCGCGAAGGATCCGTTGCCAAGGTGGATTTTCCGGATATGTCGCTTGGCGCGCCCGCAAACGGCGAGATGTCGGCACAGATGATCTCGACGGGCTGGAAGATCAACCTTAACGCCAAGGGGAAGAATTACGAATACCGCGCCGATAAATATCAGCTTAGGCTGAAGGATTTTGACGGTGCTAATTACGTTATTATTTCGTAGAACAGGCCGTTCGCCTGTTTACCGCGACAGGCCAATAGCCTGTCGTACTATTTTCGGAGCAGTTATCTATGAATCGCAGTAACATCTGGATACGCGTAACGATCGTAGGAATTTTGGTAGTAACGGCGGCCGTTCTGGGGCAGATCCGGCGCTGGCAGTCGAACCCGCTGCCGAACGTGGAGGTCGATCATTCGGCGAGCCGGAAACCGAAGACCTCGGCCCGCACGCTGAAGGACGCCGAACCTGAGGTCCTTGTCCGGTTCAAACCTGGCGTTAAGCTTGCGGATATTAAAAAGATCACCGGCCGGCTGAACGACCGGGTGGAGGACAACATTGAATCGGTCCGCGGCCTGGTCGCGATCGATGACCTTGACGGGGCGGACAAGGACGCCGTCGCCGGCCAGTACCGGGCAATGTCGGATCTGGTCGAGTATGCGGACACGAATGACGTCATCCAACTTGATGACCCGGCAAGCACGTTTCGCCCGCAGGACCTGCTTGATCGGCCAAGCGACAACATTCCTAACGACCCGCATTTTGCCGAACAATGGGCACTGAACAATATCGGCCAGGACGGCGGCAAAGCGGGTGCGGATCTGAGCGCCCTGCAGGCCTGGGCCAAGACCAAGGGAAGCAGGGAAGTGGTTGTAGCGGTGCTTGATACCGGTGTTGACTATAATCATCTCGACCTCGTTTCGAATATGTGGGTCCGGCCGGACAATGTTCCGCAGTATGTCGATGCTGAGCTGGGCACATACAACGATATCCAAGGCTACGATGCCGACTCGAACGTGGCGGACCCGATGGACGACAACGGCCACGGCACACATTGCGCCGGCATTATCGGTGCTGAGGGCAACAATGGCGAAGGGATCGCGGGGATCAATTGGAATGTTCAGGTGATGCCGTTGAAATTCCTAGGCCGCGGAGGATTTGGTTCAACGAAGGACGCGATCGAAGCGATAAATTATGCCATCGACCGCAAACAGAAAGGCGTAAACCTTCGTGTGATAAGCGCAAGCTGGGGTTCGACACAGAATTCCAAAGCGCTGGAAGATGCCATTCGTGCCGCCGGTGAGAACGGCATCCTGTTCGTTGCCGCCGCGGGAAACAGCAGTACGGATAATGACAAGCGGCCGCATTACCCGTCGAATTACAACTTGCCGAACGTCATCAGCGTTGCGGCACTTGACCGGACAGATTCGCTTGCGTCGTTCTCAAATTACGGCGTTAAGACAGTTCACGTTGCGGCACCGGGTCGTGAGATCGTTTCGACATGGCTTGGGAACGCATATCGTGAAGCGTCCGGCACTTCGATGGCGACACCATATGTTTCGGGCGTTGCGGCGTTGATCGTTGCGAATGATCCAAACATTTCGGTGGATAAACTTCGCGAGCGTGTTTTGAAGTCGGTCGATAAGGTCGATGCCCTCAGCGGCAAAATCGCCAGCGGCGGCAGAATAAACGCGGCAAAAGCGTTGGGTGTCAAATAAAACCTCCGCGCTTTCTTCATAAAAAACCATAGCGGCCTCTTTGTTAGATCGGTTCTAATGTAGAGGCCGCTAAACTTTTATGCCTACTGGGTGCCGGCGCTGGGCCCTTCATGAAAACACGGCTGACGATTTGGTGGAGCAGCCGCCGAAAACGTGCGCGATCGGGGCAGGCCGATCATCAGGTATTTGCAAAGCCTCGTAAAATCGGGGCTTTTTTGTTGATTTCGACAATGGCACGCCCTTTGCTTTTCAGCCCATCAGCAATGCTGGTCATTGCCTGAAACTGACAAAGTTGGAGAGAAATATGATGAACAAAATTAAAGGGATGATCGCAATCAGCGCATTTGGCTTGTTGATTTTGGGCTTGCCGGCAATTGCTTCGGCGCAGTGGAACGGCGGGTACGGCGGAAACAATGGCGGAAACCGTGGGAATGGCGGCTATTACGGCAACGGCGGCTACTACGGCAATAATGGCCGCAATATCCGCAGCACTGTAAGGAATCTAAAGAGCCAGGCACGCAATTTCGAGCGGGCAACCGACCGTGCGGACGATCGATACGATAACCGCGATGATAATCGCTGGGGCAATATCTGGGGCGGCCGGAACAACAACGGCCAGCGTCTCGAACGGATCGAAGACCTTGCGGATGATTTTGCAAAGGCCGCCGACCGCCTTGAAGACAAATACGGCAACGGCCGCAACCTTAACAACAGTGCCGACGCAGCCCGGCGTGTATTGGACATCGCTTCGCAGATCGACCAGGTGATGTACAGCTCACGCGGCCGCCGGAACGGAAATCTGCAGAATCAGTGGAACAATATTCAACGCTCACTTGACGCGATCGCAGATGTTTACGGTTACAACAATCGAGGTAATCGGGGCGGCGGCGGATGGAGAAACAACTTTCCCTTCTAACACAGGGGACATAGGCTTATCCCGAAAGCAGTATCACTTCGGGGCCCGGGCGTGAATGCGTCCGGGCTTTTTTTGTTCCGGGCGGGTTGAATGTGTAAAAGGAAGAAAGAAAGAAACCCAGTCGCTACTGCTCCCGGTTCTGACAAGAGGCGGTGCTTGCGGAGAAGGCAAGAGGCCAGTCGCTACCGCTCCCGGTTCGGACAAGAGGTATGGCAAGATTATTGTATAAAGAAGGTTGCTTACCGAATTATGACGGGAACACTTTATCTTGTTGCGACACCGATCGGGAATCTGGCTGACATTTCGTTTCGTGCTATCGAAACGCTCAAGGCCGCGGACGTCATCGCCTGCGAGGACACGCGGCACTCGCGCAAGCTTTTGGATCATTACGGCATATCGAAGAAACTGATCAGTTATCACGAGCACAACGAACGCGAACGGGCGGCAGATCTGATCGAGAGGATAAAAAACGGCGATTCCGTCGCGGTCATTTCGGATGCGGGCACACCGGGGATAAATGATCCCGGATTTGTCCTCGTTAGCGAAGCGTCCGCGGCGGGGCTGCGGGTCGTTGCCATTCCAGGGCCGGCGGCGTTTGTGACGGCTGTCACGGCATCGGGGCTTCCGACGGATTCGATATTTTTTGGCGGCTTTTTGCCTTCGCGAAAAGGCGAACGGCGGCGGCGGCTGGAAGTGGTGCGAGATATACCGGCAACGCTTGTTTTTTACGAATCACCGCATCGGCTTGCCGCGTCGCTTCTGGATTGCCTTGAAACGCTTGGCGATCGAAAGGCCGCGGTCGCACGCGAACTTACCAAATTGCACG
>JADYZI010000028.1 GCA_020853255.1 Acidobacteriota bacterium | reverse complement strand
TGGTACACCCGGCATGATTCGAACATGCGACCCCTTGATTCGTAGTCAAGTACTCTATCCAGCTGAGCTACGGGTGCCCAAAGCGAAAATATAGGCTACATACGGCGGATGCAGGTGTCAAGTTCAACAGGTATTGTGCTTTCCAAACACAGTGTGTATTCAAAGAATGTTCGCCAAATTCACCGAGGACTCCTGTTTCGCGAGTTTCGGTTTTTGATCCGTGACGTTCGTGGTGGCGAAGCCGCGCAATTGATCACGGGTCTGCAAGCCTAGCTACGCTATTCTTTCTTTCATTGACCTATCTTGCGTAATAGTGACCTATCTTGCGTAATAGCCGGTCCTCGATCTTGAGACAAGGTCGGGATCTGAAACAGCGACCTTGATCTGACGCCATTTGCCGTCGCGTTTCAGGTTTGTCGGCGTGTATTCTATGGTGTACAGCGTTCGCAGATCGGCCGCTACCGCCGCATAAAGGGTGGCCATTTGGTCAAGCCGCTCGATCGCGTTGAGGGTCCCGCCTGTCCGTTCGGCAATGAGGTTAAGCCGCGACCTTGCGGCCGAATACATCGCGAACTGGAGCGGCGTCGGGTCGACAAGCCGTGCCGGATTGCCAGTGGGCAACGCGAGAGGATAGATCGTAACTCCCTGCAGATCAGACCGGCTCAAGATCCGTCTTAGTGATTCGCTAGCCTCAGGCTTTATCGCCGTCGCCATCGCCTCAGGCTGCAGGCCGGCAAGTAGCTTGCGGTCCTCGTTCCGCATCTGAGTATCCACGCCGTCCGTCAAAACAACGATCGCCTTACGGCGGCTATTCTCCTTTGAAAGCCGGTCAAGCGCGAATAGCAGGGCCTTGTACAGGTCGGTGTCGCCGGCCCCGTTGGCAACGGAGATCGAATGCATCGCCGTGTCACGCCGCGTCGTAAAATCATTAAGCAGATTGATCTTGCTGTAGAATTCAACGACAGCAACCCGGTCATCGGGTGCGAGAGCGTCGAGAAACCGTGCCGCGGAAAGCTGAATATTCTGGCGAAAACTCTTGGTCGAGCCGCTCATATCGAGCAGCATCACCACGCTGAAAGGCGCCGAAGTGTTTTCAAATCGAAGTATGTCCTGCGGCACTCCGTCCTCAAACACCTTGAAATCCTGCTTACCTAGCGTCATCATCGGCCTGCCGCGTTGGTCAACGACGCCGACATTTACACGGACGATCGCTGAATCGACCTTGATAGGGTCGTCATCCTGGGCAAAAACGCCGGAACATGCGGCGATGGTAAGAAAACTTGCGAGGAGGCTTCGCTTCAGCATAAAAAATTCTACCAATCAGACGCAGATTAGGAAAATCCGGTTGCATGTGAGGAAGTAACACATTTTGCTTAACATATAGGCACGAGTTGTTCTATAATGGTCTGTTCACTCGATGCGTCCTTCGCATTGAAACGCAAGGGGTTGCACACTGCCGATCAATCTTAATGATGCTCTTTAAGCCGAATTTCTGCTGCAGTTGCGGAGAAAAGATCGAGCGCGCGGAGTGGGGTTTACTAACAAGCCGCCGGTTTTGCGATGTTTGTGCGTCTGAACATCAAAAATACGATTGGCTGCCGCGGGTGATCGTCAGTCTTGGCATTTTAGCAGGCGTCTTTGGCGTGGGTATCTGGATGGGACGGCCGATCCAGCCGCAAATGATACCGCTTTCTTCCGCTCCGGCCGCCCCGGTACGCAAATTTGAGGTCGGCGCAAACGAGAAAAATGGCATCAAAAAGGGAGACGCAGCCGAGCCAATGGTTTCGGAGCATGATGTGACACCGGCATCGGCAGCTCCGATCCCAGCTTTGGACCAAGGTTCGCCCGGAAGCGTGTCGTCTCAGGAGCAAGTTTATTATTGCGGTGCCATGATGAAAAAAGGTACACCATGCTCGCGGCGGGTCAAGCAAAAAGGAGCAAGGTGCTGGCAGCATACAGGAAAGCCCCCGGCTTTACTCTCGCAAACGGCGCCCGACGTGTATTAAAATGTTTGACGGCACTCTTTTCCGCGATTTGGCCCAGGGTAATAAATTCTCAGCTAAACTAAGAAACAGGGTAATGCGGCCCGATCTGCTGCCCGAAATCCGATGAAACCATTAGCTCAAAACACCCTCATACAGAACAGGTATCTCGTTGTTCACCTTATCGGAAAAGGCGGCATGGGCGAGGTATACCTCGCGGTCGATCAGCGCCTGGGCAGCGCCGTGGCCCTGAAACGCACGTTCTTTGCCGGTGACGAAATGCTCGGAAACGCGTTTGAACGCGAGGCCCGCACGCTGGCACGCATGCGCCACCCGGTCCTACCGAAGGTCAGTGATCACTTTGGCGAAGGCGACGAGCAATATTTGGTAATGGAGCACATTTCGGGTGACGACCTTTCCAAACGGCTCGAATCGGCGGGAAAGCCGTTTCCCGTGAGTTGGGTTTTGTTCTGGGCGGACCAGCTTTTGGATGCTTTGTCATACCTGCATACGCACGAACCGCCGATCATACATCGCGACATCAAGCCGCAGAACCTCAAGCTGACCGACGAGAATCACATCATTCTCCTTGATTTCGGCCTGTCCAAGACCTCGACCGGCCATACGAACATATCTCAGTCGGGAAGTGCGGGGAGCGTTGTCGGGTACACACCTCATTACGCTCCGATGGAACAGATCCGCGGTATCGGAACAAGCCCGCGAAGCGACCTTTACTCGCTCTCTGCAACGCTCTATCAACTGCTCACGAACGTGGTGCCTGTCGATGCTCTTTCGCGTGCGGACACGATGCTAAATGGATTGCCTGACCCGATAACGCCGCCTCATGAGCTAAACCTCGAGGTCCCGAGCGTGGTTTCAGAGGTTCTTTTGCGGGGAATGGAAGTCAGCCAGGAAAAGCGCTATGCAAATGCTCGCGAAATGCAGCGTGTTCTTCGTAAGGCTTTCAATGAACTGCAGCAGGCAACTTCGGCGAGTACCGTAGCATTTACCGCTGAGCAGGCGGAGGCAGCCGGCGTCGTGCCGCCAGAATCAAAGATAGTTGATGAACCCAGCATTGCCGGGCCTGTCGCCCCTGTGACGAGCGGTCTCGCAAGTCATGCCAATAGCGAGCCTGTGGCTGCGGAGCGGGAGCCAGAGCCAGTGGTGGACCTTGAGGCAACGATGGCATACGGCTCGTTCGACCCAGGCATTGGCGATACGAATCAATCCGGAATAAAGACCGAAGTGTTCATTGCTGGCAGTCACTCGCTGCCAGAAGTTCAACTTGAGCCTGAACGTCAGGATACATCCAGCCTGGACGCGCAGGGTTCGTTCGATGACCCGCACCGGTCCGAAGCGCCGTCCGCCGATATTCGTTCGACACAAGGTGGATCTGGCGGCCTCGTTGCGGATGCAACGGTACCTTTCATTTCGCTCGATCAGGGCGGTGCCGCGGCCCCGCCTGTTCCGCCGTCTGACAACGGAATTTCGGACGTGCCGGAATTCTTTGATGACGAGGTCCGGCCAGCCGAAGTGTCCGAGTCAGATCAGTTTCAAACCGCGGCGTTCCGGCCGGCTGAAGAAGACATTCCTGTGGTCGAGGCTGCTCCGGCACGGGTTGCTGCGCCGCCGCCGAAAAAATCGTCAGGAAAGCTTATTGCCGTGATAGGCGGGCTTGCGGCACTCTTGTTGTTGGCCGCGGTTGTGGGCGGCGGTATTTGGGCCTACATGGCTTATGGCCCAGGTATGGCCGAACCCGAACCGACACCGGAACCAACGCCTGAGGCAACGATTGCTCCGACGCCTTCGCCCGAGCCGACGATCGAGAGCAATACGAATGTGGAGATAGGCAACTCCAACAGCTCTGTGAATGGCAATTCGAATAGTATTTTGGTAGAGCCAACACCGGAGAACAGGCCGGAGACCGTGCCGGACCGTGACGATGCGCGGCCCACTCCGCGGCCGCCCGCACCGCGTGTAACCCCGCCGCCGAAGACGCCGCCAAAACGCGGGCCGAACCCGAGGCCGACCGTTCTTCCTTAGTAGAAGGAGCTAACGAGATGAGTCAAATATCATGTGGAAAATTTGTGATCGTTGGGCTGATGCTGATCATGGTGGGAGCCGCAGCACAGCCCTCGTTCGCTCAGTCAAAGAAAGACCGTCAGCGGGCGGAGCAACTCATTCGCGAGGCTGATAAGGCATTTGATCAACGAAATTATCGATCGGCCGTTACGAATTACGCCCAGGCCCTTGGGATGCTGCCGAATGACGGAGAGGCTCGGTTTCGAAAGGGTAAGGCACATCTTTTTCTTGAGGAATATGCCCAGGCCGTGGCGGAGCTCGACCTGGCGTTAAAGAACGGCCAGAAACCGCTCGATGTAGCCCGTGTTCGTTGGGAGGCATACGACAAGCTTGGCCGGTACGCCGAGGCACTTGCTGATGTCAACCGGATCCTTGCGGACGATCCAGACAATTACCGCTTTCAGATGGCGGCGGCGGACCTGCTCTATCGAAAGGGAGATTTTGCAAAGGCGGCGGATGCTTACATGAAGGCGATACCAAGATCGCCGAATCCCGCGGACCTGTATTTCAAGGTTGCCGAGGCCAAATCGAAGATGGGCGATATTGTCGGACAGGCCGCCGCGGCGGAGGAGGCGATCAAGCGGAACACGCAATTTTTGGCGGATGCCCTCCTCTTGCTCGGTCGTGCCCGTTATGCGCAGCACATGATACCGGAAGCGATCGATGCATTCTCCCGCGCTTTAAAGTCACGTCCGGACAAGTTGGAATCATACCGCCAACTTGCCGAGCTCCATCGAAGCCAGAATCAGATAGATGAAGCGATCAAGGTGCTGGAGGCCGGTCGACGCCTGAATGCTACGAACGGCGAGGTGTACAAAGATCTGGCGATGTTCTACAGCCTTGCTAAACGGAACGACGATGCGATCGCTGCCGGTACATCGGCAACTCAATTGCTCCCCAACGATCCGGTCGCGTACACGAACCTGTGCCGCGCGTATTATCAGGCGAAGAGGCCGGAACTTGCCTTTGGGGCGTGCAATTCCGCTTTGCGATTGTCGCCCGAGGACGGCGAGAGCCTCTTTTATATCGCACGCGTCAGCCAGGAGATGGGCAAGCGGGCAGATGCGGACAAATATCTAAAGCGTGCACTTACCAGCATGCAGGCATATACAAAGGATAAGCCGGAGGATGCGGACGGTTTCTATACTCTAGGGAACGTTTACGCCGATCTTCAGCAGAATGAAGGTGCACTTGCTGCCTATAAAAAGGCGATCGCCCTAAACCCAAAATTGAGCCGGGCGTATTTCAACCTTGGGGTGATCCTCCTTATCGAAAAGGACAAGGCCGGTGCGTTGGAGCAGTACAATACGCTTCTCTCGCTGGATAAAGATCTTGCGGAAACGCTGAAAAAGACGATCGA
Organism: Acidobacteriota bacterium; assembly: GCA_020853255.1. The sequence continues at coordinate 2,912 of JADYZI010000028.1, read as the reverse complement.
TAATTCGTAGCGATCGGAGGGTTAGTTAGATCATCGCAGCTTTGTGTTGACGCTGACGCTCTGGATCTTGAGCACAACACGCACAGGCTCACTTCTTTGATCAAAGCTTGCCGGCACGAAGGCCGCTGACGGCGAAGACTCAAGCGCCCGCTGAAGTTCGTTGACGGCTCGCGTGTCCGAAGAAGGCTCTACGACCTGTGCGATCGTGGCCGATCCGTTACCGTATATATCTGCAACGACCGTTACCTCATCGCTATCCTTTACCTCGCTTAAAAGATTCTCGGTCAAGGCTACCAGTGACCCGTGCGGGTTGATGCTTGGAGATTCCTGCGACCACTCAGCCCGCGAGTTCGCGTACTCCAGCGGATTCAGATCGACATCGGCAAGAGAAGATGAAGGCGAATAGGGATAGAGGATAGTCGTGTCTGCTGATCCGCTCCTTGCGACGTCACTTGTTCGAGGCTGGAGCTCGCCGTTCACTATTACCCACAAGAGCGTGAACCCTAAGACGAGCGAGCTGATCGACCCGACCGCAAACGGCATCAGCCATACATCGACCCAGCGACGGCGGTTCTCGGCCGGTTGAAAGAGCTGGCGTCCTGTTGCAGCCTCAAGTTTAGCTGAGACGGTCCGCCGCAGATCCATTATTGCCGAGCGCGAAAGCTGAGGGCGATTCACCGAACGGAAATTGTTCCTTACTTCCAATAGATCGGCCAGCCGCTGCCGGCAAACTGGACAGCTATCCATATGCTGCCCGGCTGCTGACTGTTCGTCTTCACTCAGTACATTGTCCGGGTAAAGCGGGAGAATAAATTGTAGATCGATACATTTCATTGGTTTTAGAGGAGGCCGGTATGCCGTTCTCCTATCCTCCACCGTTGACACGTGCTGAATGACTCGCTGACCCCGGCTGTTCCCTGATCGCAGGGAACAACGCTGCGTCTGTCGGCCGCTAAGGCTTTGTGATAATGGCTTTTGAGCTAGATTTGTTGCTGATCTATTTCAAAAAAGCAGCCAATTACCATTCTTCCAGACCAACCGCAAACACCGTTCTCTTCGACCTCGTTTGGCACCGATAGTAGCGTCTTCAAAGATAAAACCGGGGCGAGCCAGTCATTCAACCCAACTTTTCAAAAATCCTTCAGTTTTCGTCTCAGGTCGTCGCGTCCGCGAGCTATCCTGGACTTTACAGTTCCAATATTTACACCCAATGTCGCTGCGATCTCGTCATAACTTAACCCTTCGATATCACAAAGGATTACTGCTTCCCTGAATATCTCGGGCAATTGGTTCAGGGCCGCGGCCAGAGCCCGTTCCCGTTCGTTCGACAACGCCGTTTCCTCCGGGCTGCGGCCATTATCGGCAAGCGTCTCATGGACCTTTCGTTCACTTTGTCCGATCTCGGCATCGATCGAAACCGTTACGTCCCGGCGTCGCCGCTTCCACCAGCGAAAGCGGTTGCGCGAGTGATTGATCGCGATCCTGAACAGCCAGGTTTTCACACCGGCTTCACCGCGGAACCCCTTGATCGCGGTCAGTGCGCTAAGGAACGTTTCCTGGGTCAGGTCCGCTGCTTCTTCCGGGTTCTCGGTCAGGCGATATAGCAGCGCAAAGATATCGTTCGAATAGCGGCAAACAAGAGAATCGAATGCTCTGGCGTCGCCTGCCTTTAACTTTTCAATGAACCGCTCTTCCGAATTCGGAAAAACAGAAGATACCTCTACCGCTGCACCGGCATCGACCTGATCTTCGTCAAATGCGATCGACCTGCTGAAGAACATCCTTTCCGCCTCGCCTGTCTTCATTCGGGAGGTTCCGAACTTCGAGCCGCTTTCTTCACACGGGCTCGATATGTTAGACACCGTCTCTCAAAATTTGTTCCCAAGAATTTTATCATTCTTGCCTATCCGGCCGTTTCGGTTGCTTAAATCCGCGGGCAACCCCTGGTTGGAGCGTTCACGACCGGAATTGGTTTGCTCTATGCCGACTTTTGCGATACCTTAATACTTTTGGAAAAAGTCGGCTATCACGATTATACAACGATAAAGCAACCCGTTTTTTGCAGTTTTAACCAATGGCACGAAAAAAGAGAAGCGTAGTAACCACGGTCGCTCCCCAGACCGACGCCAAAGCGGCTGAGCGTTACAGGGACAGCTTTCAGAGCAATGTAGGCAAAAAGTTCGAGGAAGTAGGGAAATCGCTTGAAGGGCAAAAGCGTACCCTGCTTTACGGACTTGGTGCTTTGATCGTTCTGGCGATCCTGATCGGCGTATATTTTGCATGGAGTTCGCGAACCAATGCGGCCGCCCAGGCTGCGTTGGCCAAGGCGATACAAACGTCTGATGCAGTGATCAGCAGCAACCCGGCCCCAATGGGTTCCACGACGAAGCAATTTGCGTCGGCGAAGGAACGCTCTCAGGCCGCGATACCTGAATTTCAAGCGGTCGTTGACGAATTCAGCGGCGGGGCGGCCGAAAAGGCAAAATATTTTATCGCGGTCAATCAACTTGTTCTCGACAGGGCCGTCGGGATCCAGCAGCTTGAAGAACTTGCGAAAAAGAATGATGAGGTTGGAAAGCTTTCAAAATTTGCGCTTGCGCAAACCCGCGTAGAAGACGGCCGCCTGGACGAGGCGGCGGCTATCTACAAAGAGCTGGCCGATATGCCCGCACCCATTGTGCCGAAGGATGTGCTCAACCTTGAACTTGCCAAGATCTACGAAAAGCAGGGCAAGAAGCAGGAGGCCGTCGATCTGCTCTTCAATATCGCCAAATCCGCCAGCGAGGCAAAGGATATGGAAGGGAAGCCCGTCCCGTTGAGCCCCGCTGCCCAGTCGGCAAAGGACAAACTGAAGGAACTCGACCCTGAGAAGGCGAAAGAGATACCTGAACCCGCTCCGCCCGATCTTGGGC
>JADYZI010000027.1 GCA_020853255.1 Acidobacteriota bacterium | reverse complement strand
GCAAAACCAGTTACAGCGGCCCGAATGCTGTTCGATAGCATCAGGTTGTCGACCGGCTGTTTTGCGGCGATCGACGTAATGTTCAAGATCCTGCCCCATCCGCGTTCTTTCATTCCCGGCAACACCAACCGCGTCAACTCGATCGCGCTGTACAGCAGGCCGCTGACGGCAGCCTCCCAATCCTGGCGGCTTAAGCCTTCAAATGATCCAGCAGGCGGGCCGCCGGAATTTGTGACAAGAATGTCGATCTGCCCAAAGCGCTCGGATCCCGCATTGACGATACGTTCAATATCGGTACGGAGCGAAAGGTCTCCCGCAATACCGAGCACCTCGACCCCCGATCGGTCTGCTATCGACTCGCATGCTGTCCGCAACGCATCGTCGCTCCGGGCGCACATCACCAGATTTGCGCCCTCGGCCGCCAGCTCCTCTGCAACGCTGCGTCCTAAACCCTGGCTGGAGGCTGCTACAAGCGCGACTTTTCGATCAAGGCCAAGGTCCATGAAAATTCAAGAAAGCTTCCAGTCTTACAAAGGATGGCCACTTCTCTTTTGTAAGATGGGAGACTTTAAGGTTTACCTCCGCAAATAGTCGTCCGTTTTATCGAGCCAATCCTGGCGCGGCGGGCTGAAGATGTCCACATCAAGCGTATCTTCGAGCGCCTCTGCCTTGTGAAGCACGTTTGACGGGATCACCAACACCTCGCCTGCCCGGACCGTAACCTCTTCCTCGCCTTTCTCACCGATCCAAAAATGGAGAGCACCTTCGAGGATATAAGTAAGCTGCTCGTTTTCATGCGAATGCTGCGGCACGATACAACCTTTTTGCAAATAGACGTGAGCCAGCATCATTCGGTCGGCCGTAATGAGCCGCCGGTCTAACATGTCTGTGACACGTTCGGGTGGCATATCCTCCCAACGGTAGCGTCGCGTTTGAGCTGGGCCCGCATTTCCATTTTCAGTCATTTGTATTTCCGGTTTTTGCGTTTGCATTGGTATTGGAATTGGCGTTCGTACTTGTGTTCGAATTCGTATTACTGCTTGAGTTCGTGCTGCTATTCGAATTTGATGCTGCGGGCGGCATTGCATCCGGCAAAGGGCATGACGGTTTGCAGACTCCGTCACAATAAACATCCGGGTACTCGCAGAGTTGCCATTCGAATCCGCCTGGCACCGCCTCGGCTCCGGCCGGCTTTTCGCTTATCGTCACCTTCTGGATACAGCCTTCTCTCAAATAATCGTCGATGACATCGAAAAAATTCTCCATCGTGGTTTCCTTGTCACCCTTGCCTTTGCCCAAAACGCGGCCGTATAGCCTGAGTTCTATCAGGTCCCTCGATGAAAACTTCACAAGATCGAAGCCGAATTTCTTATCGTTTAACTGCTGTTCCAACTTGGTATAGCCGTCTGATTGTATGTCTCTTGCGATCCTTTGTTTCAAGGCCGCTATCTTTGCATCAGCATTCGGGGCACCGCACGGGTCAGAAACGGCTTCCGTTCCGTTTGCGGCCGTATTGGAATTCTGTGTATTGTTTCCGCAGGCCAGGCTCAGCACGATAGCACCAAAAACAACCATCGCGAGGCTCATTCTGATCAGTTCGTTCATAATGATCTCCTCCACTCAGATCTTATTCAGTCAGCATTGATAGCAAGTTTGTATGGGTTTCTTTACCGAAAACGATCGTGCGGCCGTCCGGCGACCATGCCAGCGTCGAGAAAAGGACCTTCGGGTCGTTTACGGCCAGCACTCGTTTAGGGGCACCGCCTCCAAAGGACACGGTCCATATCTCTGAAGACCCATCATGCCGAGAGACATAGGCGATCGTTTTGCCATCGTTAGAAAGCTGAATGTTATTCAGATAAACATTCTTGATCGATTGGGTCGCGGATCTAACACCAGATCCGATATCCAGTGAATAGATATTTGCCGATTCGCTGATCGGTGTCAATGCGGCCGGGTTTGCATTCTCGGCAATGATAATATTCTTCCCGTCCGCCGTCGCCCCAAGGACACGGAATCTCTCCTTGACATCACATACGACCCGCAGCGATCCGCCTTCCATGTCATACATTGTCAAACGATATCCTTTCTGACGCGATGGGCCGGGGCCTGTGTATTCTGAATAGAACCAAAGATGGTTCCCGTCGGGCAGCCAGGCAGGGCTGCTCAAGACCTCATTTTCATCCTTGTTCGCCGTCACCGGACGGGTTTCTGTCCCATCCGCACTGACCATCCAAATGTTCCAGATCCCATTGGTCTTCGCTGAAAATGCGAGGGCCCGGCTATTTGGCGACCACGCAAGCGGATTAGTCCCCAATTGCAGATACGGTACCGTGCTGTAACCAGGTGTCAGTATCTGACCTTCCGTGAGTTTCAACGAGTCCTCGCCCGTCGCTCCCACTCGCCAGATCTCAATGCCGGAAGGCGTCCGCTTAAAGAACGCGATCCATTCTCCGTTCGGCGACCATACGGGAGCGAAACCCAACGGAGCGACCATGCTTGCCGGCTCTGCCGATGCGCCAGAAGAGACGTTGATCGAACCGGAAAATGGCCTATTCACCTGAGTGACCGATTGAAACACTACGCGCTTTCCGTCAGGTGAAATGTCCGCCCAGTATTCGGCCGCAACATCGTTTGCAAGGATCGACTCATTCATGCTTTGCGTATCAAGCCGCCACAGATCGGACGTTTCATTCAACGTGCTGTACAAGATCTTTGAACCATCTGACGCAACGTCTTCGACAAAAAGGTCCAGGTTACCAGTAGAAAGCTGGACGGGAACGGTTTGGCCTATGTGCGCCTCGAAGATCTGAAACGCGCCATTGACGGAATTACTGAAGATCACCGACTTCCCATTCGGATGCCACGCCAAATAATCGACCTGGTCTTTCAGATTCGCCACGTCTTCTGCGGCTTCTGCATCGAGGCGCTGGACCCTAACCTTCCAAAGATCGCCATCCTTGATCGAATAGGCGATATTGGATTCGTCTTGCGAGATCTCTATCACCCTCGGTTTTAGGCCTTTAGATCGAAAATCAGTCACCTGCGATCTCTCGCCGGAGGCTTCATTGATAGCAAAAAGCTCATCGCCGGCCTGAAAATAGATCTTTCCGCTGCTTGCCCAATAGACCGGCCGTATTTGTCCCCCGATATCGCTGCCGACCTGGACCTGAGCTCCGCCCGTGAAGGACGACCGCCATATCCCGCGATGTTCGCCCCGCCTTGAGTAAAAAGCAAGCTCCTGGCCGGTGGGTGACCAAATGGGAAATTGATTGAAATAACCGTTCTTTGTCACCTGAACAGCGTCGCCGCCGACTGTCGGCTTGACCCAGATCTCTGTAGATTCAGACCTGGTTGCCGCGAACGCGATCATTTTCGCATCGGGCGAAAACGAAGCCGCCGCCATCAATTCGCCCGGGCCGCTGCTCCAGCTGGTTATCGGCACAGAGCGCATGGCAGAAGGAACGGGCGGCACCTGCCGATTTGCCGCGCGAAAGTACCACCAGGCAAATGAAACGATGCAGCCCGCGACCAAAACGACAAGGATCGGTTCCCACCGCCCAAATTTCGCCGCGACCGTCCGGACCGAGTGCTGAAGCGTTCTGCGCCGCGGCGAATTTGCCGTATCACGGCCGATATATTCCCTGCCGGCAACGTCGTGCCGAAGGTCTTTCAGATCTGACAACAGTTGGTCGACCGAATCGTATCTGTCATCGCGGTTCTTTTGCAGTGCCCTGTTTATGATCCGGATCAACCGTAGCGGCGGATTCTCGATATACTCCTCGACCCGCTGCGGCTCTTTACCGATGATCGCCGCGATGATATCGATCATGCTCTTTCCCGGGAACGGTGAATGGCCTGTGACCATCTCAAAGATCAGTATCCCCAAACTGAACACATCGGTCCGGCGGTCAAGAAAAGTTCCCCTTGCCTGCTCGGGCGACATATACTGCGGCGTACCCAGGATCAGCCCGGGTGAAGTTGACCCGCTGTCCAGCGTATTCGCGTCGAAGTCCGGCTCATTCGAAAACGGATTTCCGGTGTCCTTGGCAAGCCCAAAATCGAGCACCTTGACGCTGCCGTCGGTTCGGAGCATTACGTTATCAGGCTTGATATCACGATGAACGATCCCCGTGCGGTGAGATGCCGAAAGCGCGGACGCGATCTGGATGGCGATCTCTACCGCTTCGGCGAGCGGTATTCGCCCGCGCAAAAGCCGCGTACCTAACGTTTCACCTTCGACAAATTCGCTGACGATGAACTGAACGCCTTCGTTCTCGCCTATGTCGTGGATAATGAGGATGTTTGGATGAT
>JADYZI010000026.1 GCA_020853255.1 Acidobacteriota bacterium | reverse complement strand
TTACGGGTTTCGGTTATAGTCGATTTTTATGGCCAAGAAAGGATCCGTCCTTATTTGTGACGACGAAGAGATAATGCGCGAGGTGCTGGAAACCATACTTTCCGGCGCCGGATACCGCGTGGAATTGTCCAAGACGGGTGAGGAAGCCATAGAACTTTACAGCCAGAAACCGTTCGATGTCGTCCTCATGGACGTGTCCATGCCGGGCATTGGAGGCCTGACCGCCCTTGAAGAGTTGATAAAGCTCGATCCTGACGCTGCCGTGCTGATGATCACGGCATACGCGACGTTCGACACCGCGATATCCGCCTGGGAAAAAGGTGCGGCAGGCGTTATCAGAAAGCCGTTCCAAAACGAACAGATCCTAAACTTTGTTGCCAAAGGCATTAAGAAGCGCCGCCACGAAGAAGAGCGCCAAACGCTGCGTCAGGTAATGACGCGTTCAGTAAAGCGCGATGCGATCATTGGCCGGTCGGACAAAATGGAAGAGATCTTCCGGCTGGTCGAGCGCGTTGCCCCGGCACGGTCAACCGTTCTGATCACGGGCGAAAGCGGCACCGGCAAAGAACTGGTCGCAAAAGCTATCCATGAGGCGAGCCCGCGTTCCGACAATCCTTTCGTTGTGGTCAATTGTTCGAACATCCCGTCAGAACTGCTTGAGTCAGAACTTTTCGGGCACACAAAGGGCGCGTTTACGGGGGCAGTCGCGGCGAAGAAAGGGCTGTTTGAGATTGCCGACAGAGGTACGATCTTTCTGGATGAGATCGGCGATCTGCGGCCCGAGATACAGGTGCGCCTTCTGCGGGTCATTCAGGAAAGGGAGTTCACGCCGCTTGGTGAGACGACACCGCTCAAGGTGGACGTTCGCATCATCGCCGCGACCAACGTTGACCTGAAAGAGGCGGTAAAGAACGGCACATTCCGCGAAGACCTGTATTACCGGCTTTCGGTGGTTCCTGTTGAACTGCCGTCGCTTCGGCAGCGGCCGGAAGACATCTTGCCGCTTGCCAAACACTTTATCCGCAAATATAACGAAGAGAACCTTCGTGAGATTGCTGAAACGCTTTCTCCCGAAGTCCTTTCGCTTCTTGAAAACTATTACTTTCCCGGCAATGTCCGCGAGCTTGAGAACATAATTGAACGTGCGGTCGTCATTGCTCCGTCAAACGAGATCACGGTCGAATGCCTTCGGCCGGAGGTTCGCGACCCGAACCTTGCCTTTGAGGCGGTACGGCAGGCAGAGGGTTCCGCATCTGGTATCGATCTTGCCCGCGGCGTCAATTTTTACGACGAAGTAAAGCGGTTCGAGATCGACATGATCCGCCGTGCCCTCGACCAGACCGGCGGCCACCAATCGCGGGCCGCACGGCTACTTGGGTTGAATGCCACGACGCTGAATTCGAAGATCAAATCCTACAATATCCATCCCCGCGTCTGACGCCCATTTCTGACCCTCGGCATCGAATATTCATAAATTCGGAAATAAATTCAAGTTCGTAGATTCTCTTTGATCTAGCGGATATGTAAATGCTGTGTACATTAGAGTTAGCCAGCACAAGTCGGTGGCACGGAAGTTGTATTCTACAGCGCGAGTTCTCGCTATCGATATCGGATCGATCAGAACACGAGGAGAAGTATTATTAGGAGGAGTATTATGAAGAGGTTTTTTGCCGCTTGTGTTTTGGCGGCACTTGGTGCGATATTTGTCGTCGCCCAAACCCCCACTGGCCGTCTAACTGGCACCGTTTCGACTCCCGACGGAGTATTGCCGGGAGCAACGGTCGTCATTACATTTGTTCAGACCGGTAAGAGCAAGACGGTAACGTCCGGCAACGACGGGTCGTTCGACGTGCCTCAGCTTGAGCCCGGGCTTTACCGTGTTAACGTCTCGTCACAGGGATTTAAGGCTTTTGTCGCGAATGAGGTCAAGATCGACATCGGTCGCGATTATAACCTGCCGATCACGCTCGAGGTTGGAAGCGTTCAGGAAACGGTTGAGGTGACGGCCGGAGCGGATGTTATTACATCAACATCGGCGCAGGTGACCAGCACGGTCAGCCCGCAGCAGATATTGTCGCTGCCGCTCATCACGCGTGATCCGCTGAACCTTACAACGCTGCAGGCCGGAACGGCGAGCAATGCGTTTCAGGGAACGTCGATCAACGGAATGCGCACCACGCTGACCAACATCACGCGTGACGGCATCAGCATCAACGATCAGTTTATCAGGGCCAATGCGACCGATTTTGCACCTGGACGTCCTTCGGTGGATGACACAGGCGAATTTTCGATCTCGACATCGAACCAGGAAGCTGACCTCGGGTCAGGCGGTGCTCAGATCACATTGGTAACGCCCCGCGGTACCAAGAGCTTTCACGGTGCGTTGTTTGCCTACAACCGGAATTCCGAGTTTGCGGCGAACAATTTCTTTAACAACCGGACCGGCGTTGCCCGCCCGTTCAGAAACCGCAACCAGTACGGCGGCAAAATATCGGGCCCGTTCCTTCTGCCTGGCATTGGTGACGGCGGCGGCCCGCGGTGGTACAAGGACAAGGGTTATTTCTTCTTTGCGTACGAGGGCATAAAAGATCCGCTATCGCAGCGTTACACGCGGCCGATCTTTACACCTGAGGCACGCGGCGGAACTTTCAGATTTACCCGTGCGACCGCAGGAAACCCGATCAACAGCGGCGGCATTTCATGTCCGGCCGGCACTGTGGGATCAGTCTGTACGGTCTCGAACATTCTGACCTTTGCCCAGGCCCAAGGGTTCCAGGGTATTCCGAATTCGATCGATCCGATCATTCAGTCGCAGGTCCTCGACCCGATGCCAACGGTTGGAAACACCGCGGGTATTGGCGATGGCCTGAATACTACCGGTTATGCTCTCAATCGTCGTTTTGATACGACCCGCAAGACATACACCACAAGGATCGACGTGGATGTTACCGAAAAGGATACTGTCAATGTCGTCTTTAGCTGGAACAAGGAAAATGTCCTTCGTCCGGATGTGGACACGGTCGGGTTTGACCCAAATCCGGATGTCACGCAGTTTTCAAAGAACAAGACCGGTGTTGCGACCTATCGGCGAATTGTCACGGACAACATCGTTAATGAGGCACGCTGGGGTATTTTCACCAGCCAGGTCCCGTTTGACCGAATCAGCGACTATCCTGCGTTTTTCCTTGGCGGACAGGGAACTACGAGCTCGACGACAGGCCTCGCAGGGCTTGTCCCGCAGCCGAACATCTTTCTCGACCAGGGAAGGAACAACAAACTGTATTCGGCGGCGGACAACGTCAACTGGATCGTTGGCAAGCACTCGCTCAAATTCGGCGGCCAGTTCCAGTTGTACAAGGTGAATTCCTATAACGACGTTCTGATCGTGCCGAACTACATCATCGGCGTAACGAACGTGAACCCGGCGACAAGCACGACGCTGACGA
>JADYZI010000025.1 GCA_020853255.1 Acidobacteriota bacterium | reverse complement strand
CCTCGGCCATGTCTTCAACCGGATCGCCTTCCCAAATTCCGGCATTTGCGACCACTATCTCAACGCCGCCGAACTCGCTGACGGCAGTATCGATCAGCCGCTGAGTTTCGGCCGGATCAGCCACGTCCGCCTGGACGGCGATCGCTTTGACACCAAGTTCGCGGCATTCCCGCACGACCGACTCGGCTTCTTCTTCGCTGTTCAGATAATTTACGGCAACATTTGCACCGGCTTCAGCAAATCGAAGAGCGGTCGCCCTACCGATCCCGCGCGAAGCTCCGGTGATCACTGCTGACTTGCCGCTCAAAATATACTTCGGCAGCTTATGTTCTACTTTTTCATCACTCATGCAGCTTTGCTGATGCCTCCTATGCAAAATATGGCTCCGCGCGATGCGTCGGCGATATGCCGCGCGGGGCGTGAATGCCCACGTTTTAAGATCTCTTTGAGTACTCTGGACATTTCAACGGTATCGCTTAAGAATGCATCGTGCCCGTCGTCTGACTCGATCTCGTAATAGTTCGATCTGATATTCAACAGCATAAGGCGTTGATGCAGAGCACGCACATCCGACGCCGGAAAAAGCCAATCGCTCGAAATGCCGACAAGTGAGACGGTTGCTGTGATCCGCCGGATCTGTTCGTCCGTCAGATCAAAGAGGTCCATAGCCTTTGTGATCAGCTCATAGCTCTCGATCTCAAACCGTTCGCGAAAAGTCGCGCCGTGATGGTCGAGATAGCCGCCTATATCAAACCGATGATCGTGCCGGCGGGCCGGATCTTCGCCGTTGCGGTTTGGCCTGCGGGCAAATTTTGCTTCAAAATTCTCTGGCGATTTGTACGAAACGACAGCGATCTTGCGTGCAAGTTCGATGTCACCGCCGCGGACCGCTTGTCTCTGAATGTGATTGAGCGCAAGGCCCATCGCCGAAAGCGGCGTCGCGGCGATCGGGATTATCTCATCTGAAAGCTCCGGAAGATCGGCGGCGAACTGGAGGGCCAGCATTCCGCCTACACTGCCGCCGACAACCGCCCGAAACTTTGAGATCCCGAGATGATCGAACAATAGCGCGTTCGCCCGTACCATGTCGCGCGTGGTCACCACCGGAAGCTCACCGAGCCGGTACTTTAGTTCTCTGGCACTCGTCGAACCGTAGCACGAGCCAAGATAGTTGACGCAGACAAATGCGAGTTCAGAGGTATCGAGGGCCTCCCCGCTGCCGATGACGCCTTCCCACCAGTCGCCCACCCGCGAACTGCCGGTCAACGCATGAAAGACGAGCACCGCGTTCGACTTCTCCGAATTCAGCCGTCCAAAAATGCTGCAGCGAAGCCGCACTTCATCAAGGACATCGCCGTTTTCAAGCTCGAACGGTTCGTTGATCGTGAAATCTATTTCAAACATACTCACCTCCGTTCGGGCGGCGAAAGTTGACAGTTTTTGGTGACAGGAGATGGATCACCGGTACTTTCGCCGCCCGAAATGATCGATCAGGCCGAGGCCGAATCTGCCGTTTCTGTCGATAATTGCAACGCCTGGTCAAGATCGGCCAGGATGTCGCGGATGTCCTCGATCCCAACCGAAAGCCTGATCAAGTCGGCGGTCACGCCGGTTGACTCTTGCTCCTCCGGCGTCAACTGCTGATGCGTCGTCGAGGCAGGATGGATCACCAGCGATTTTGCGTCACCGATATTTGCCAGCAGCGAGAATAGCTTGACCGAGTTGATGAACCGCTTGCCGGCCTCAAATCCGCCTTTTATTCCGAACGTTACGATCGAGCTTCCGCCGTTCTCAAGATACTTGTCGGCCAATTCGTTATATTTGCTCGAAGCGAGTTTTGGATAATTGACCCATTCGACCAGCGGATGCGTTTCGAGATGCTTGGCGACCGAAATGGCATTTTCGCTATGGCGTTCAACGCGCAGCGGCAGCGTCTCGGTACCCTGCAAAAGCTGCCATGACGAGAAAGGCGACAACGCCGCACCGGTATCGCGCAGCCCTTGAACGCGTGCCTTGATAATAAAGGCAAGCGGCCCAAATGCTTCGGTGTATGAGATACCGTGATAGCTTGGGTCGGGCTCGCTAAATTCAGGAAAACGCCCGCTCGCCGCCCAATCAAACTTGCCCGCATCAACGATCACGCCGCCGATGGTCGTGCCGTGCCCGCCGATATACTTTGTCGCCGAATGGACGACGATGTCCGCTCCCCATTTGATCGGATTGCAAAGAGCAGGCGACGGGATGGTGTTGTCGATTATGAGCGGCAGGCCATGGCGATGAGCGATCTCGGCAAGACGTTCGATGTCGATAACATCGAGCTTCGGGTTGCCGACTGTTTCAGTGTAGATCGCCTTGGTCCGGTCGTTTATCGCTGCTTCGATACCGTCGAGATCGGCACCGTCGATAAAATGGAACTTGATCCCAAGCCTCGGCAGCGTGTGATGGAAAAGATTGTATGTTCCGCCGTAAAGCGAGGTCGTAGAGATGACCTCATCGCCCGCACCCGCAAGCGTCAGGATCGTGAGGGTTTCGGCCGCCTGGCCGCTTGCCGTCGCCAGGGCCGCAACTCCGCCTTCGAGTGCCGCGATCCGTTTTTCAAAAACATCCGTCGTCGGATTCATCAACCGCGTATAGATATTGCCGAATTCTTTTAGGGCAAAAAGGCGTGCCGCGTGATCGGCGTCGTTGAATGCATAGCTCGTTGTCTGATAGATCGGGACCGCTCTTGAATTGGTGGCCGGATCTATCTCCTGCCCGCCGTGAAGTGCCAGTGTGTTGAAATTAAGTTGTTGTTCGCTCATGATTTTTCTCCTATTCTTTTGGCAACTTCCGAAAACAAAAAAAGCCCTCGTGCTAAATTGCACGAGAGCTTTTATAAGTTCTTCGCTTATCATCGACGGGAATGTTGAACCGCGCCGAGACGCTTTAGCAGTTTTTATCGTGGAGCAAGTTGCCTTAAATCGCCACGCTTTCGAAATTTTCAAACCTGGCTGCCTTTTCAGCCAGTTTCTAAAAAATAAAGCCAGATGCTCGGTTCTGTCAAGTCATACGCAGCGGTTCTGTAGTTAGCACATCATATGTCCTACGAGAATAGCAGGTGAGATGTCCGCTTTCGGCGGTTGAGGGTAAATGGCTATAGAAAGGAGTCATGAGAAATTACCCGGAGATCGCGATGGAGAAGGCGATG
>JADYZI010000024.1 GCA_020853255.1 Acidobacteriota bacterium | reverse complement strand
CACCAAACACGGCCCTGAAACTTCAAGGTGATCGTTGCGGCAATAATGATCAAAGCGATCGAGATCCACGGAAAATAATCGCGTCCTGATCTGATGGTGAATAGTTCACGCAATTCGGTGTTTTGGGACATAGACAGAAAATTGTCTTTTGATTTCGTCGGATTTACAAGTCTCTGCTAGATTCGTCTTGGATGCAAAGGCCAGCAATTCTCGAAACTGTCCGCGAACGCACCGCTCCCTGGGACATTGTCGTAATAGGCGGCGGTGCGACGGGTGCGGGGTGCGCGCTTGATGCGGCGTCGCGCGGGTTTTCGGTCCTGCTTCTCGAACAGGATGATTTCGGCAAAGGAACGTCGAGCCGCTCGACCAAACTGATCCACGGCGGCGTGCGTTATCTTCGGCAAGGCAACATCTCTCTTGTCCGCGAAGCGCTGAAAGAGAGGTCGATCCTGCTCAAAAACGCGCCGCATGTCGTTCATACAAGACAGTTTGTGATTCCCTGTTACAGCTTTTGGCAGAAAATGTTTTACGGCATCGGGATGAAGATATACGACCTTCTCACCGGCAAGCATCGGATCGGAACGTCACGCCTGCTCTCGCGTTCGGAGACTGTTGAACATCTACCGTCGATCAAGACGCGCGGCCTCGCGGGCGGCGTGTTGTATCACGACGGCCAATTCGACGACACTCGTTTGCTTATAGATATTCTTCGCACGGCCATTTCGCACGGGGCCGTCGTCTTAAATTATGCAAAGGTCGAAACTATTGATGCGGATGAGAACGGACAGACCAAATATGTCGGTTTCACAGACTCGTTGACAGGCGGGAAAAAACGAGTAATGGCAAAAGCGGCCATAAATGCCGCCGGAATATTTTCAGACGCTGTCCGGCGGATGCAAGATAAAAACGCGGACGGGCATCTGTCTTTTTCGCAGGGAATCCATCTCGTTTTCGACCGCAAATGCCTCCCTTCAAACGATGCGTTGATGATCCCGAAAACACCTGACGGCCGTGTTCTATTCTGTATTCCGTGGCACGAACATTTGCTTGTCGGCACAACCGATACGCCGGTTGACGGCCCAAGCCTTGAGCCGATGGCTTTAAATAAAGAAATCGATTTTATTCTCGAAACTGCCGGCGCTTACCTTGAAAACAAACCTAAACGCTCCGATATTCTCAGCGTTTTTGCCGGCATCAGGCCGCTCATTTCGTCGGAGAAAACGCGAAAAACATCATCGCTGTCCCGCGGCCATGATTTGTTCGTTGATGTGTCGGGTTTGATCACCATCACCGGCGGCAAGTGGACGACATATCGGCAAATGGCAGAAGATGCGGTCGATAAAGCCATCGAGATAGGCGGACTTGAACAAACGCCTTGCCGAACCGCAGATCTGCCGATCCAACCGCCGAACGGAACGGATGAAAACGGCGAACGCCTTCACCCGATGCTGCCTTATACTCACGACGATGTGGTTCGGGCGGTTCGTGATGAGATGGCCCAAACCGTCGAGGACGTACTTGCACGGCGGACGCGTGCTCTGTTTCTGAATGCTCGGGCCGCCGTCGAAATGGCTCCTGTCGTGGCGTCGATAATGGCTGAAGAAATGGGATTTGGAAATGACTGGATCGAGTCGCAGGCCGAACAATTTCACCGCACCGCTGCCGCGTACCTCTACGGCCCGCAATGATCATCCGTACGCGAGACGCATGCCGTTGACACGGTTGCTCATGTTGCCGGCGATCATCCTCGCTCGGCCCTTTGCCGCGTCGGCCATTTCACCGTCGAACAATTGGTCAACTATCTGTGTGAAAATTGCGACCCAGCGGATGAAATGCTCCGGCATCAGCGGGAATTTCTGATCGAGTTTCAAATGTGCCGCCAGCGGGTTGTTGAAATAAACCGGCCGGCCGAACAGAACCTTTTCCCAAAAATCGCCGATAACAGGCAAATGCGTTTCAAGATCGAGATCGTCGAAATGGTGGCCGATCTCTTCGTCTTTCATCGCCACCTTGTAAAACTCTTCCAAAAGCCTGTCCAGGTCGGCCCGCGTTTCTATATCCTGCTTCATCATTCCGTCGAAACCTCCGCATCGCCATGCAAGGCTGCGTCCAGCGTGTGCCAACTCAAACTGGCGCATTTTACGCGTGCGGGAAATTCTAAAACTCCGGCGAAGATCTTCAATTTGCCAAGATGATTTTCATCCGTCTCGACATCGAGCCCGCCCGTCACCATCCGGTGAAACTCGTCAAAAAGCACCTCGGCCTCTTCACGCGTCTTCCCTTTCATCACCTGCGTCATCATCGACGCCGACGCCTTCGAAATAGCGCAGCCCGAACCCTTGAACGCGACATCGCTGACCGTATCGCCGTCCATCTTCACATAAACCCGCAGAGCATCCCCGCACAACGGATTATTCCCATCCGCCATCCTATCCGCACCCTCGATCTCGCGAAAATTTCGCGGATTCTTATTGTGCTCTAAAATTGTTTCCTGGTATAAGTCGTTTAGTTCTGACATCAATTTATTTTCGTTCCATCATCAACGGCCGCAAATGCCCTGACCGGAAACGTCCCGACGCCCTTGAATTTCGGCGGCACGGCGGTGAAAGTAAACTCGCCATCGGGGATGCTTTCGAGATTGCACATATGCTCGACGATCAAGACGCCCGCTCCAAGCAAAATGGTATGCACCGGCCGACGGTTGCCGCTTGAGTCGTCGATGTTGTGCGAATCGATCCCGACCAGTTTCGCACCCGCCTCAACCAGAAACTTTGCCGCCTCTTCGGTAAGGAACGGATGCCCGTCGAAATACGCTTCGGTGTTCCAAAACTCGCTCCAGCCCGTATCGACCAGCACGGCCTTTCCCCCAACGTCCAACCCGGCAAAATCGGTATCGGTGATCGCAAGCCTTTCCGTATGCGGTATCCTTACGATCACTCCTTCGAGATCGATCACCTGCTCAAGCTCTATGCCCGAAAGATCGTGGCCGTCCGCATAGCGATGAAACGGAGTGTCCAAATATGTTCCCGTGTTCGCGATCATATCGATCCGGCCGATCTGAAATTCGGTGCCCGGCTCATAGTATTTGGCCGAATCTTCACGGCTGCGAAAATCGCAAATGATCGGCGCGGGAAACCCTTTGTAGGTCATCATCCCGTGCTCGATCGTGTGGCTTAGGTCGATATACCTTTTACGTAATGAACTCATACGGCTGCGACATCCACCCTGTTCAATCCAAGATCGACAGCGCTTTCCGCGTGAAGACTTGTTGTATCAAACAGCACTGCGTCCGTGTCGTTAGGAGTTACAAGCAGCGGAATTTCCGTGCATCCAAGGATTATCCCTTCCGCGCCTTCGGCCGTCAGCTTCTCGATGATCTTCAAATAATCAGCCCGCGATTGATCCCGTATCACGCCCTTGACCAATTCGTCATAGATGACCCTATGAACGATATCACGGTCCTCTTTTTCAGGAACGAACGCCTCGATCCCAAACTTGTCTTTCAGCCGACCTTTCAGAAAGTCCTCTTCCATCGTGTACCGCGTACCCAGCAATCCGACCTTTTTCATCCCGGCCTGCTGTATCGCCGCACCTGTAGCGTCGCCGATATGCACGAGCGGAATTCCCACCGCCTGCTCGACGCTGTCAGCAACAATATGCGGCGTGTTCGCGCAGATCAGGAAAAAGTCCGCCCCGCCGCGTTCGAGAGAGTTCGCCACGCCGATCAGCAACTCCCGAAACTCCTCCCACCGCCCTTCATGCTGCATCAGCGCGATCTCGTCGAAGTCCACCGAATTCAACAAAACCCTCGCCGAATGCGAACCGCCAAGCAGCTCATTCGTCCGCTGGTTGATCACCCGATAGTAAACGATCGTACTCTGCCACGATATTCCGCCGATAAGGCCGATAGTTTTCATGTCGAACCTCCAATCTCTTAAAGCATCTCCAAGAATTCCTCGAGCGTGATACCGGCTTGTCGCAAAATGGTCCGAAGCGTGCCGGTTTTGACAGACTTGTGATATGGGACCGTCGTTCTCAATGTTCCCTTCTTCATCACGAAATGGCTGCCGGTTGTATGGTCGATCTCGAATCCTGCCTTCTGAAGTGCTTTTATTACGCGGGTCGGCTTTAGGCTACGCGGCAATTTGCTCATTCTCGATCCTTACGCGAACTGGAAAAGCCATTTTATCTTCCGGGATGGGATCGCCGTGCTTAATGAGGCTAATCAAATACGCTTCAATCGCGTCTTTCGCCATCGAAAAGGCCTCATCCAGCGTGTCACCCTCTGTGATCAGACCCGGCAATGCTGGACAAGTCACCAAGTAACCGTCCGGATCGTTCGGCTCGATCAGAATCGTGTAACAGTAATCGCCAACAGTTATTGGAGCTTTCTTCCTCATAGCTCTTTATCTTAGCTCAAATTCAGGTCGGGTTCCGTTATTAGTCGGCCTCAAAAGACAAATACCACTGCCCGTGAATGTGTCGGTACGCTCTGGACGTCTCATTTTTCAGGACATGCTCTTTTGTATCCTCATTTACTAAATATTCTGGCGGTTCTCTCCGCCACACATATGATTTACTGCTACCCGATACTGCAAGCCCCTGAGTGGAAGCGATGAAATAGTAAACATCACCTTTTCCATATGCATTGAAACCGCGAGGAACACCTAACTCAACAAACAGTTTTCGATACTCGCTAACCCGTTCGTCGCTTATACCAATTGGCTGCAGCTCTTTCGGCTCAGTCCAGTCATAATCAATTCGGAAGAATTTGTTCCCAACCAACTTTTCGTCGTGTCGTACCATATCCAGGAGCTGTTCGAACCGATCTTCTTTCGCACGAAAGTTATCCATCATTTCCGCGTCAGATTTATGGCGAATGTCACCCGGTAAACAACCAAGGGGCCCTGCTATAATAGCCATCAAGGACATGCCAAGGAGCAGACTACAGAAACTTGAAAAACACACTTTCATTCTTGGAACCACAAGCTCTTTACGCAAACACCTCAATTACCTTCTGCACGGTGTCGGCGAGTTTATCGCCTTCCTCACGCGTATTATAAAACGCAAACGATGCGCGGGCGGTTGTGGGGACGTCGAAGAACCGCATCACCGATACTGATAACCAAGTGGAAGTTGACCAATTTCCGAGATCGTCTCCTGATTGAGGACGCTTAATTTGGACATATGATTGAGGATGACAGACATTGAAGCAGTTGAATAATATTATACAGTCGAGAGCATTGCGGGGTCGATCAAATTGATACTTTCAAATCGTTTGAAATCCGCCAAATTGAAAGTCAACAGGTTCGTAATGCCATGAACATTCATCGCCGCAACAATGCGGGCATCGTGAACCTGTTTACCCGCTACTTCGTGCGCAACAACCAATCGTCTCCATTCGCGATAAATTGCCTGGCTATCAGGCAAAACTGTGAGGGCTGATTCAATGCCGGAAATTTCCGAATCAATTCTCGCGGAATTCCAACCGAAGCCGTTATTTTCTATTGGCCTGCTTGCAACACTCCAAAACTCGATCAAATTTTGCGGGACCAAACAGACTCTATCGCCATTTTCAAGGAGCCCCTTAACAGCATTTACCGCTTTCAAATGCATCGGATGGCCAGGTTCGGCGCTTCGCAGCAAGACGTTTGTGTCCAATAGAAAATCCGCCATCGTCAATCGTTCTCATAGATCGCATTGCGGCTGTCATCCACGACAACTCGACTATCGCGATGACTATCTGCCCAAGCTTTCCAGGCTGCGGCCTTTTCGGCAGCACTGAGTTTTGCCGACTGTTTCAAAAGCCCTTCGACAAGTTCGAATACTTCCATTTGAGATGATACCGGCAGCATTCGCACCTTTTCAGTAATTGTCTCAGCATTGACCATAATCTACCCTCTGGCTGCATTCTAACATAGGGGCTGCGAGCAGGCCGGCCACTAAAACTGCAATCTTCCTGCGAACACGCCTCAAGCAAACACCTCGATCACCTTCTGCACCGCATCCGCCAGTTTATCGACCTCTTCACGCGTATTATAAAACGCAAAACTCGCACGTGCGGTTGCGGGGACGTTGAAGAATTGCATTACAGGTTGTGCGCAGTGGTGGCCGGCGCGGATGGCGATGCCTTGTTGATCTAGTATCGTGCCGATATCATGCGGGTGGACGTTCTCGATCTCGAATGACAGGACGCTCGCTTTCTCGGCGGCGGTGCCGATGATGCGGACGCCGGGAATGTCGGCCAGACGCTGCGTGGCGTATTCGAGTAATTCATGTTCGTACGCGGCGGCGGCTTTGAAATCGATCGAGTTAAGATAATCGATCGCAGCACCCAAACCAATTCCGGCAGCGATCGCGGGCGTTCCTGCTTCGAACTTTGCGGGCAGCGGAGCGTAGGTCGTTCTCTCGAAACTCACCGTGCGGATCTGGCTGCCGCCGGTTTGATACGGCGGCATTTTGTCCAGCCATTCGCGTTTGCCGTAAAGCACGCCACTGCCCGTCGGGCCGAACATCTTGTGGCCCGAGAACGCAAAGAAATCAGCATCAAGGTCCTGCACATCAACAGGGAAATGCGGCACGCTCTGCGCTCCGTCAACACACACCGGAATGCCGAATTTATGCGCCGTTGCGATCATTTCCTTGATCGGATTTACTGTGCCCAACGCGTTCGAGACATGCCCGATGGCAACGACCTTCGTCCTCTCGTTCAAAAGCTTGTCGTACTCTTCGATAACAATCTCGCCGCGCTCGTTCATCGGTATCACGCGTATCTTCGCGTTACGCTCTTCGGCGACAACCTGCCACGGAACGATATTCGAATGATGCTCCATCTGCGAGATAACGATCTCGTCGCCTTCGCTGATAAAGCCTTTCCCGTAAGAATTCGCGACCAAATTGATGGCCTCGCTTGTTCCGCGAACAAAGATGCAGCAGTTCACATCCGGTGCGTTGATGAACCGTTTCACTTTCTCACGCGCCGCTTCATAAGCCGTCGTCGCGTGCTGCGACAGATAGTGCACGCCGCGATGGATATTCGAATGCTCTTCGGCCAGATACTTCGACCCGCGGTCGATAACCACCTGCGGCACCTGCGATGAAGCCGCATTGTCCAAATAAACCAGCGGCTTCCCGTTCACCTCTTGTGACAATACCGGAAAATCCTTTCTTACTTTTTCAACGTCCCAATTTGTCATTTCTTGTACTGCTTTCATTTTTTTCACCACAGAGCACACAGAGAGCACAGAGTTTAGTTTGCTAATCTTTTGATTCCGTTCGCGAGCATCTTCACATTGAAATTTATCAATAGCCCGATTTTCATTCCGCTCAACTTCAAGTAGGAAATCACCTGGGCCTCATGGATCGGATGTATCGCTTCGACCGCCTTAAGCTCCACGATCACCAGTTCCTCTACAAGCAGATCTATCCTGTACCAGCATCCAGCGTTATCCCGTCATATACGACCGGTAAAGCCACCTGTGACCTGACAGTTAGCCCGGACTCGGATAATTCATGAACAAGACAGACCTCGTAAGTGCTCTCAAGTAATCCAGGCCCTAGCTCCTTGTGAACGCGTATGGCACAACCGATAATCGTCTGGGTAATCTCATTCAACTCCATTAAATATCTCTGTGCTCTGTGTTCTCTGTGGTTAAATCTCCGCATTCAACCTATTCAACACCGCAGCATCCAGTTCGGCCTTGATTGACTCAATGCCGATCTTGTTTATTATCTCTTCGGCAAATCCGTATGTCAGCAGATTTCGTGCGAGCGACTCGGGCAATCCGCGTGTAAGCAGATAGAACAATTCCTCATCTTCGAGCTGTCCGACGGTCGCGCCGTGCGAGCATTTTACGTCATCGTTAAATATCTCTAACTGCGGTTTTGTATCGACGCGGGCGTCGTTTGATAGGAGCAGATTCTTGTTCGACTGCTGGGCGTCGGTGCCGTGTGCGTTTTCGCGAACAAAGACCTTGCCGTTAAAAACGCCACGCGAACGATCATTCAAAACGCCTTTGTAGTTTTGATGCGAGGTGCAGTTCGGCACAAGATGATCAATTATCGAATGAGTGTCCGCATGCTGTTCGCCTGACAACATATACAAACCGTCAACCCAAGCCTCGCCGCCCTCGGCGGTAAATTTCAGATCAATATCGTGCCGCGATATCGCACCGCCGATGTTGATATTCGTCGAGTTATAGGAGCTTCCGCGTCCAAGCGACACCTCGGTCACACCGTAATGGAAAGCTTCAGGCGATTCTTTTTGCACGCGATAATGCGTCAAATTAGCGTTGTCCTCGACAATTATTTGCACCGCAGTATTCGTGAACGATCTCGCAGACGAACCATAAACGCCGACAAGCGTCGCTTTGCTGCCTGCTTCGGCTATGACGATCACATGAGGGAACTCCGCCGTTCCATCCGGTACCGCAAACGAAAATTCGATCGGTTCCTCAACGAAGGTATCCTTTGGTATGCGAACGAACGCAACTTCCGCAAAAGCAAGATTCAGAGCCGTGAATCCGTTCCTGTCGAACGCAAACCGACCGAGAATTTCGCGAGCGTCATTTTCCAGCGTCGGCATTTCAAACCCGAACCTTCCGGCCTTCCATTCCTGCTTCCCGATCTCGGCAACGTTCGTGTATTTCCAGTCTTCGAGCCTCGGCGTCGGAAAACCGTTCTCGGCAAAATACTCATATGCCCGCTCGCGAAGCGTCCGCAACGCCTGATCGTTCTCTGCCTCGATCAACTTCTTAAACTCATCCGCAAACTGCGTTTTCTTTACTGCAATAGATGAAACCATTCTGCTAATTACCTTAAAATATTCACGATCTCTCAAGCTCGATCAAACTTTCTCCGTGCCCTCTGTGTCCTCTGTGGTGAAAACTACCTCTCCTAAAACAACTTCACCAAACTAAACCTCCCGTCCGCATGGACAGTATTTGCCTTGTCCAAAATAAACTCTTTCGCTATCTTCAATTTCGCATCGTTCTCGGCCCGCGGCTTTGTGTCGTCAACCAAAGTTGAGCGGTCGTAGTCGAACAAAAAATCGTACCGCGTCAGCATATACTGCACATTCATCGCCGCCGCTTTTGCTTTCAGTTCCTGCACGCTGCGCGATTCCCAAAGCATCTGCCGCAATGTCCAATCCTCGAACAGATAGTCCGACACGACCGGCCTGTCGAGGTCGTAAGTGTCCCGCCGCATATTTATAAGCCAAACGCGAGCGTCCTTTGCCGTCGTTGTGTTGAGCGCTTGATAGAACGGGTAGTAGTCCAAATTCCGCGTCAAATATTGGTCACGCGTCTCGCCGCCAAGCACGACGCGAAGCGGTGCCTTCTGCAGGAACCACGCGAACGCGGTCAATATTCCGCAAACGGCCGCAATGCTTATCGAATATTTCGCCGCCATATAAAGCGCACTTTTCCGCTCGGCAATTTGCTTGACCGACGCCGCGATGCCGACCGCAATGAGCGGCAAGATCGGCAGCAGATATCGAAGCTGCATGCTCGAAAAGAGCCAGAACAAAAACACGATCGCAGCGACACCGGCGCCGATGCGAACCTCGACCGGTAGATCAAATTTCCAAAGAGCAAAGATCAAAAGCGGCAGCCCGATCAGAAATGCAACGCCAAGAACGCCGTCGAAAAACCTCGCTTCCTCCGGCTGTGCCTTTACCGATACATTCCACGGTGCCAGCAACTGGTCCGCGGCTGAGCCGGTCACGCGCCCGTATTGCGAATTCATCGCTTGAAACAGATTTGACCGTTCCTTATCCCACCCCGGAGCCTCGCCCGGCCAGATGCTCATATAGAACGGAAAAACGGGACTGCCCGTCTCGGCCCACGTCCGCAGAAACCACGGCGAAGCGATCACACCAGCCAGCACCAACGCGGCAAAACCACTCACTAATATTTTTCCAACAGCACTCGGCTCGGTTTCTTTCGCCTTTCGAACCCGCAGCAAGATGATCAAACCGAACGCAGCGATCACGACCAGCGACGTCAGTTTTGCTGACAACGCCGCGCCAAGAAATATCGCGATCAATACCAGCCAACCATTCTCAAGCGTCCGCCACCAGCGAGACAATCCAACGACCGCGAGTGTTACATATAACGCCAGCGCAACGTCGATATAAGCGCTTGCCGCAACGTGGTACGCCGTCGGTACCGACGCGACCATCAGCACCGCGATCAGCGACCAACGCCGCGAAACGCCGATCTCTCGTGCCCAGCCGAAAACCGCCGCGAGCAAAAGCGGAAAGAACATCCACATTGCCGCACCGGCAGCAGCCTCGGCCGCCCGAGCGTTTACGAATCCGCCGAGGAGCATCGCCCAAACGACGTGCATCTCGTTCCCGAGAGCAAGATAGCTGGCGATGTTGCCTTCGATAAATGCACTGCCGCCTTGCGCGATGAACGCTTTAGGTACAGAGAAATGATAAAGCAGCGTGTCTTTCGCCGTCGGCGGAGCAAGCGCAGCGATGAAGGACAAAACGACCGGCACCGCGATCAAAACGAGAACTATCTTGTCAAAAACCGCCGCCCGCTCCGGCACGCTGCTTTCCGCCTTTGCTTCTTTAACACGCCGAAATGCCAAACCTGCAAAGGCAAGCCCAATGATCAACGCAACCGCCGCCGTGGTCCTCGAATACGCTCCGGCAATTCCCAGAAAGAACCACACCACCGACCAGACAGCCGCGCCGACAGCCGTTTTCATCGCCAGTTCAAGCACATGCGAATGCTCTCCGCTCCGCTCGGTCTTAATAAAAGTAAGAACAAAATTGCCGACACCAAACCAAGCCGCCGCGATCAAAAGCGATACAACGACTCCGACAAAACTATCGACAACTCCGCTTCCGCCCAACGGCCCGCCGCCAAGATTTTCAAAGAGCCTTCCGATCTGGCCAATATCCGCACCGCGATTCGCCAGAAAAGCGATGATCAGAACAGCCGCCCACACCACTATCGCGATCGCGGGAAATTGAAGTCCGTTCTTTTCGGTTTTGATTTCGGCCAATTCCGTCTATCTCCCAGCCTCGCGAAGTATCTCAGCCAGATCATCCGGCACGGGCATCGGCTTTATCGGGCTGACATTTGCTCCACCAGTGTTGCCTTTTGGATAAATGCCAAGCGGCGTTTTGGTCGCGGCACCGGCAACGCGCAAAACTTGCCCGGCCGTTTCACGAATGTCACGGGTTTTGATCCCGTGTTTGAGCATCAGCACATGGACACGCGTGTGATGATAGGTGCTTGCCTGGCCCAGAACGTGCGCACGTTCAAGGTGTCGGAACGCGGCCTCGTCGTCGCCCGCTTTGCTTAGTTCAGCCGCCCGTGCGATCTCGGCTTCGATATGTTCTTCGAGCGAGAGTTTCCCCATCAGCCTTCACCTACTTTCCCGCAGCTTTTACCCAATCGTAACCTTTTTCTTCGAGCTCCAACGCCAATTCCTTGCCGCCTTCCTTGACGATCTTTCCGTTGGCAAGAACGTGGACCATATCCGGCACAATGAAATTCAAAAGCCGCTGATAATGCGTCACCAAAATGATCGCGTTGTCGGCCGAACGCAGTTTATTGACGCCCTCGGCGACGATGCGAAGTGCGTCGATATCGAGCCCCGAATCAGTCTCGTCCAGGATAGCAAGCTTTGGTTCAAGCACAGCCATCTGCAAGATCTCGTTCCGCTTTTTCTCGCCGCCCGAAAAGCCTTCGTTGACCGACCGCTTGAAAAACTGCGGGTCCATCTCGACGATCTTTGCGCGCTCTTTCAGCAGATCGTTAAATTCGAGCGGGTCCAATTCTTCCTCGCCGTGGTGCTTTGCCTTTTCGTTAT